>NZ_JAAHIE010000308.1:0-8839 GCF_010671945.1 Moorena sp. SIO4E2 | reverse complement strand
TGATAGCTGATAGCTGATAGCTGATAGCTGATAGCTGATAGCTGATAGCTGATAGCTGATAGCTGATAGCTGATAGCTGATAGCTGATAGCTGATAGCTGATAGCTGATAGCTGATAGCTGATAGCTCACTGCTTACCTTCAAGTTAGCGATAATTTTTAGCCTGAGTTTCAAACAAATGGGCATAAGTACCATCTAACTGCATCAGTTCCCCATGGGTACCGCTTTCTACAATTGAACCTTGGTCCATCACATAGATTCGGTCAGCCATTTTTACAGTAGATAAGCGATGGGTGATCAGAATAGCAGCTTGATCTTCGATCAGTTCGCGGAATTTCATAAACACCTCGTATTCTGCCTTAGGATCCATAGCAGAGGTAGGCTCATCTAATACAATAACCTGAGAGTCTCGTAGAAAAGCTCGTGCTAAGGCTATTTTCTGCCATTGACCAATACTAAGTTCTTCCCCTTGGTCAAATAATTTCCCCAGCATGGTATTATACCCTTGGGGTAAACTAGTGATAACGTCATCAGCACCAGAACGACGAGCAGCATCAATAATAGTTTCGTGATCTCGTGGCAAATCAATGTCCGCTAACCAGATATTTTCCTTAGCCGTAAAATTATATTTAGCGTAGTCTTGGAAAATCACACTGATTTGGCGGCGTAAGTCAGCTATTTTAAAATTGCGGATATCAATCCCATCAATGGTGATGCTGCCAGCGGTTGGATCGTACAAACGACACAAGAGTTTAATTAAGGTTGTTTTACCGGAACCGTTTTCTCCTACTAGGGCGATAGTTTCCCCTGGTCGCACTGTAAGGTTAATGTTTTTAAGTGCCTTACGAGTTGTAGTACCGTATTGGAAACTAACATGATCGAAAACAATACCACGGCTCATGGAGTGGGGAATTGGTTTGGGATAAGTTGGTTCAACAACGTTAGGTTTTAGATCCAGAAATTCGTAGAGGTTAGCTAAGAATAAATTATCTTCATAAAGACCAGATATACTAGTTAGTAACGCTCGAATATTATTTTGTCCCCGCTGCAACGCTTGGTGATACAGCACTAAATCTCCTAAGCGCAAATCTCCATGGACAGTTTGATAGACAATAAAGCCATAGACAGAAAAGATTAACATTCCTGCAACGGCTTGAGCACAAAAGTTAGCAAAGGATCGTCCAGTAGCAATGGCTACTTTTTCTTTATAAAGTTGCTCTCGGATGCGACGATACCAGTCAGTAAAGAAAACCCCTAAATCAAACAAGCGAATTTCTTTAGCAAACTGGTCTGAGGTTAGCATATAACCCAAATACATGGATTGCCGTTCCATGGGTGTTTTTTTGCGCTGCCAACGATAGATAACCCGAGAGTATTTTAGCCGCACCACCATCGCGGGCATGGCAGCAATAAATAAAATCCCAGCAATTCCCCAATGGAGGGAGAGTAATAAACTCACCATCGCCAACAAGGAAATACTATTTTGAGCTATCTGTGTGAGACGATTTAGGACTCGGGGCGGTCGGTAGGGCGCTTCTTGTTGAGCTCTTTGTAACGTATCGTAGTATCGGGCATTTTCGTAGTACTCCAAGTCAGCTTCTAGGGATTTATCATGAATAATCCCTTGCATGTAGTCAGTCACTCGCTGAGAATGAGCAGTATTGACTACTTCAGCTAAGGAGTTGCAAAGAGTAGTGACAAGTGTAACTGTACCGGCTAAGATTAGGAAAAGTAAAACATCACGAAAGACGGCTTGTTTATCAGCAGTAATGAATCCGTCAGTTACTGTATCAATTATTAGTTTGGTAAGATAAATTGATAGTAGAGGTAATATCCCCTGAACCAGCAAAAGTCCTACGCGAGCTCCTGTCCAAAAGGGACTGCTTTGCCAGACTAGACGCAGTGCAGGCAAAAGGCGTAATGTTTGCTGGATTTTTGTTCTTAAGGTTTTGCCTGCTCCCATTTTTTGTGTTAAGGTTTAGTTGGTTAAAGGTTGAAGGTTAGTTGGTTAAAGGTTGAAGGTTAGTTGGTTAAAGGTTGAAGGTTAGTTGGTTAAAGGTTGAAGGTTAGTTGGTTGAAGGTTAGTTGGTTGAAGGTTGAAGGTTAGTTGGTTGACGGTTAGTTGGTTGAAGGTTGAAGGTTGAAGGTTAGTTGGTTGAAGGTTAGTTGGTTGAAGGTTGAAGGTTAGTTCGTTTAAGGTTGAAGGTTAGTTGGGTTAAGGTTACTTGGTAAAAGGCGTGAAGCTTTACTAGACCTCTTATAAAAGTATTGTCTTCATGCAGTCGTGAAGGTAAGAAACCACGCCAGTGCTGATCTGATTCCCTATCTCCCCATCTCCCTATCTCCCCATCTCTCCACACTTCCCACACTTCCCTCTCTTGTGCTATTCCCTGTTCCCGACTTCTGCAAGAACTTTAGTGTTGAGGGTATGGTTTTTACTACGATCAGAAGTAGTTAATTCTTCGATATCTTTCTCCACCAAGGCCACTAGATCAGGAAGTTCCATCAGATTAGGCTTTCTGGTGAAGCGACAGATAGATACAGTCTTAATCAGACTGGCGCACTGACGCAGATGAGTACTAACACAGTCTGGAGCAATTAGCACATCTACATCACGGCTATGACGGACTACTTCAGGGAAAGCTTGTTGAGGCGTTAGCTTGGTAATCTGATGTTGGTCTCCTTTGGCCAATACATAGAGCCGCTTCAGGGGTACAGCAGTGCGTTGAAACCCATCAGTGAATGTGTAGGAAAGCTTTGGTGCGTTTGGGTAAAGAGGAGGTAAGTTATTAGAATTGTGTCCTAGAGAATCTGCTGCTGATGGCCAAAGTTTAATCTGAGGAAAGCTAGGAATAATCAAAGGATAACCGTCATCAAGGTTGACAGGCATGACATCATCAGTTATAATCTGATAACCTTTACCATGAAAGGCTCCTGCTAAGGTGGATTTACCCCAGCCTGACCCACCCATGAATGCGATCGCTTGATTGTTGACCACAATGCTGCTAGCATGGAGTACTAGCAATCCGCGCTGTCGCAGCACCACAGACATACAAGCTCCAAGGATGTTAGGGCTGAGCTTAGAGTTGTCCGCTCCTGTCACAGGTTCGATAGTAATCTCTCGCCCATCTTCAATCAAAACCTTTGCTTTGCCATGCAATTCCCCAACAACACGGTTGCTCCAATTAGCTGTTTCTGGAGGAAGATGACTCAATTTCCCGAAACGTATGATCACATCAGGGGATCCATCAGACTCGATCAGCTCGAGTAAGGGAATCTCTGAGTGAATACAAAGGTTGTAGGCCGTATAGATGTACATAATTGATACTTAGGAGCAGGTTAAACTTGATCGGAGAACTTGATAGCAGAAAAGGCATCCCCTCACTCTAGCCAAGACCCTTCTGCTGAGTCAGTGTTGCAGGACTAACGAGTTGGGGATTCCTAGGCAACCTAAGTGGGAGTTGCCTAGGGATGATCTTGCTAGTAGTAGATAATTTAGTAGTAGATAATTTAGTAGTAAATAATGCCTTTGTCGCCCTTGGTGATAGCTCTACTAATATTCAGTACTTACCATCACCAGTGCTAATCGTATTACTGTAGTTTGAACGGATCACAATTATTATTGTTATCGCAGTTTAGGCTGCTTGAGCCATCTGATTCAGCTTGGGGATTAGCCACATCACCATTGAAAATCAGGACATCTGCAATCCGAGTATGCCCAGTGATTTGGGTTAGCTCCTCAATGGTGCCGTGAACCATAATCTCTGGTGTAGCGTAGCTCTTTTCCATGGTGTTTTCCTTTTGCTGACGGTAGCTTCAGGTAGTCACACCCTGATTTTAACTATTGATTAGTCGGCGTTGCTGATTCTGGGTATGGTTTTGCCCCCCTAGCCCCCCAAGCGAGGGATTGCTCGCTTGGGGGGAACAAAACTATCAAAGTCCCCCAGAATTGGGGGATTTAGGGGGCTTCAATAAAACCAAATGATCGCGCATTCATTCCTTAATTCAGCAACGCCGATTAGTCAGCATCACTAGTAGTAATCGTGTTACTGACGGTCTTCTAGTTTGAACGGATCACAATTACCATTATTGCAGTCTAGGCTGATTGAGTCGTTTGATTCAGCTGCGGGATTAGCCAAATCACCATTGAAAATCAGCACATCTGAAATCCGATCAGGTCCATTGATTTCGGTGAGCTCCTCAATAGAACCGTGAACAATCATCTCTGGAGTAGTGTAGGTTTTTACCATGGTGTTACTTTCCTTGTAATTTTTGTAGTTTAAGGTAGTTACACCCTGAATTAAACTATTGATTACTCATCATCAGTAGTAATCCTGTTAAGGTAGTTGGAACGGATCACAATTACCATTGTTATCGCAGTCTAGGCTGCTTGAGTCATCTGATTGAGCCTGGGGATTATTCAAATCACCATTGAAAATCAGGACATCTGCCATTCGATCAGGTCCACTGATTTCGGTCAGCTCTTCAATAGAACCGTGAACAATCATTTCTGGTGTAGTGTAGGTTTTTAGCATGGTGTTAATTTCGTTGTACTTATTGTGGGTTTAAGGTAGTCACACCCTGAGTTAAACTATTAATTACTCACTAATTACTCACTATCACCAGTAGTAATCCTGTTACGGTAGTTTGAACGGATCACAATTACCATTGTTATCGCAGTCTAGGCTGCTTGAGTCATCTGATTCAGCCGCAGGATTAGCCAAATCACCATTGAAAATCAGGACATCTGCAATCCGATCAGGCCCATTGATTTCGGTGAGCTCCTCAATAGAACCGTGAACAATCATCTCTGGTGTAGTGTAAGTTTTTAGCATGGTTTTACTTTCCTTTTGCTGATAGTAGTTTACGGTAGTTACAGCCTGAATTGGACTTACGGTGTTTCAAAGGTTGTGCCCAAACCACAATCCCAAGCAGATTCCCTGCCAAGTTAGACTTAGGGTGTCGCTTGGGTGCGGTCAAGCCACAAGGCCAAGATGATTCCCTGCCAGACTGTCATGCAGTCTTTTTCTCGCACCCTGCCTCCTGAGGTCATGCGTCGATGAACTTGTCTCAGAAAGTCTGTGTCAACGTACCCTTCAATGAGTTCAAGCTTATTCAAGATCACGTCGTCGAACACCTGACGATTTAGGGTGAGCAGACCGTGAATAAAGTTTGGACCCATATGGGCTTTGCCTCCTCGCCACTGGACAGCTTTTGGTAAAATATCTGCCATCCCACGGCGCAACACCATCCGACTCCATCCCTGGTAGAGTTTCTGCTCGGAAGGCAGTGCTAGACAGAATTCAAGTAACCGCTTATCCATAAAGGGATGACGAGCTTCGAGGGAAAATGCAGCATTGTAGCGGTCGAGCTGCTCTAGAATTAGGGGAAATATACCTTGGGTTAGATTACGCCAGTGGTCTTCTCTGACTGTAAGTGATGGTTGATCTGACTTGTCCAATGCTTGAATACGCTGATCAATACCAATGCGCTCAGCAAAGTTGCGGTTAACCAGAGGTGAAACAGAACTAGCTGACTTGTCTTGTCTGCGCCACTTTCGCCAAAGTTGGTTGATTGCTTCCGGAACTAACGCCTTGAGTCCATGATTGAGCAACAGGTGCTTACGGGAGATGCCAAAACGCTTGTGAATCTGATGTACAGCTTTTCCAAAGGCAATCCAGCGAAACTGCTTCGCCAGTGTTTTTAGGTGTAGGATACTGTAGTGTTTAAGCAAGCCTTGGGGTGAGTTACCAAAATGTTCAGAAAATGCTTCAGCTTCCTGGACAAAGGTTTCCCACTGTCCTTGATGGGCTAATTCTGTCAATCTAGACACACCATGAAACACGACATTATCGCCATCGAGACCATCTAAAACAATTCGCATCCCTGCTTGCTGAGCAGCTTGATTCAGTCGCCAAGGATAATGATGACTTGGGCCAAGTAAGGCTTCGTCTTCATACTCCCAAATTTCGTCAACGTCTGACAGCGGACCAAACTGATCAGCATGGACATAGTGGGGAATAAGTCCACCCTGTTCTAAAACCGCATTGATGAAGGGACGTTCATCACATTCCGTGACTTTGTCAAAAATGTTGGAGAAGCTGTGCAATTGAGCATCTCCTGTTTCAGCCAGTAGTTTCCTGGCTACACAAGTGATTGAGGAAGAATCTAATCCACCGCTCAAGTGAGAACCAATGGCAAAAGCACTACGGAGACGACAACGAACTGCTTCGGTAAAGATGTCACGAAATGCTTCAGCATAGGCTTCGTCAGAGTCTAATATTAGCTCACGATTGGGGTCTAGAGACCAGTAACAGTTTAGCTCTATTCCTGACTGACTAACGACCATGGTGTGAGCAGGAGGAAGCCGCAGAATCTCGTCATAGGTGGTGATGACTTTGTCTTCCATCATCAGGGCGACATAGTCAGCCATCCTGACTTCGTTAAGACGCTTTGGCACGAAGGGTAAACAGAAGAGTGCTTTGATTTCAGAGGCAAAAATAAACCCTTGACCGGATTGGTGATAGTAATAGAAAGGCTTAACCCCAACATGGTCTCTAGCACAGAAGAGGATCTGCTTGTGCTTATCCCAGATAGCGAAGGCAAAGTCACCTAATAGTTTTTCTGGACACTGCTCTCCCCATTTTTCATAAGCGGCTAATATCAGTTGGCTATCGGTAATTTTTTCTGCTGGACGGTCGTTCAACTCTAGAGCAACAATCAGTTCTTCTCGATTATCAATCCGAGCATCAGCAGTAATCACTAAATTTTTGGAGTGATTAACTAAAGGTAACTTTTCCAGCAGCGATTCAGGAGTAGTCCAAAGCATCCGATGACCGAGACCAACAGACCCCTCGCACCAGATATCTGCTCCGTCTGGTCCCCGGTGGGCAAGGATATCTAACATTTGCCCAATATTTTCCCGGTCTATTGGTTCTTGGTTGAGGTAGTAAATCCCTACAATGCCACTCATAGTTTGCCTCCTTTAAACGATGGTAGTGGAGTAAACCGTGAAAGGTCTCTGAGATAGCCGATCACAACCTGTCCTTGGTTTTCCACCCATGCATGAGCTTCTAATTTTCCTCCCTCCCCTTTGGCAACACCAATTCTGAGTTGAGGGGAGTAACCACAGCGACTCATTAGTACTTGTGTGGTTAATGCTCTAGCTAAACACTTAACACCACCTGGCATGTAGCGACTGCTGAGATTAACAGCTCCGACAATTTTGCTTAGGTTAGTTTGGTTTACGCTTTGAGCTTGAGGTGATGGCTGACTGATTTTTGCTACCAGTTGCCGCAATCTGTGAAATGGTAGTAACCATAGCCCTAGTCTGATTAATCCTAGTAAAATGAACGTGTTAATCACAAGTTGACGTTCTCTACTAGTAAGGCGCAAGAACTTACGCAACCGCTTCATCTTTTACCTCAATTAGCCCAACTGCTGCGAATTCTTGGAGTAATGCCAACAGATCGCGATCGCATTTTTCTGGCTCAACTTCGTACTCTGCTAGCAGTGCATTGCGAATTTCATCTAAAGTTTTCGGTTCCTGGATCAGATTCCAGATGCTAGCACCTACGGTATTCAAGCCATAGTAAACTCCCGACTTCATATCGAGGATGATTGCCTCTCCTCCAATATCAGAAGATAGTTGCTCTTGAGCTGCTACTACAATTGAATATTTTGAGATAGTACAATCCAAACTCATAATTTTTTATTCTCCAAGTAATTATTGCTGTTCTATAAAACTAGTGAGGTAATTATCTGGGCTTATAATTAATGGATTGAGAGTAATTACCCAAATTACTATCGTTGATTAGCCCGACCATGTCTTGATGCAAAGCGCGAGTGGGAGAAACCCCCGTGAGGCCACTGCATCGCTTGTTAAAATTAGTTAAGTCATGGTATAGTAGATACATAACTTGATCAGTTTGAGGAGTTAGTGGTGAGCTAGTTGCTCTAGTATTGGTTGCTCTAGTATTGAGGGATAAGCGCGTTTAGAAACGAGTTGTGAAAATTCATAACCCCAAAATCATTGCTAGTGCGGTCATCCTGCTCCCGCTAGAGTTCGCAACCTATTTATAATTGCTATAAGCAAATAGACATTTAAATTTAAGCTCGATCCACTTGTGCAAAAGCCGGTCCACCATCTCCCGATTTTGACCTATTCCTATCAGCCCAGATTCACAATTTAAATGTATAAATATTGTGTGAATAGTTTGTGAATATTGGTATTTATAGCAGAAGTCAGAAGTCAAACTCTTGCGCTTCTTGATGCAGTCGCTCATGGGGGAAACCCCCAAGACCGCGCTGCATCGCTTACTTAGGTTTGAGACTTTTGTCATGTCCTAACTGCCCTGGCGACTGCTATATAAGATTGAATTACAGCATTTATACTGTTATGAAGAAGTCAGAATTGATAGGGAGTAATACTATTTAAAATTTAAGTTTTTTGATTTAATTTAACTGTAGCCTAATTCATCCAATAGTTAAACTAATTGTCGGAGATATTAATAAAACTTTAATTCTTTATTGAATTAATAAAAAAAGAGAGCAAACTCTGTAAATTATCCCCTTGATGATGTAAACAGTAAAACTATTTTATGGGATAAAAGTAAATTTACAAGGTTGGAGGTGGAGTTAAAGAGCGATCGCATTTTAATCCGATAGACAATCCCCCACACATTTGGAGCAATCTTTTGTAACATTGGTTCACAGCCACCGAAATCAGCTGATGATAAATTCATAATTAACTCTAATTAACTCTTTGTTGTCATCACTTTAATTTTTCCTTGCCTTCAATTAAATGTTCTCTCCCTTCCAAGTAAATTCCGGACAGTTTT
>NZ_JAAHIE010000307.1:0-8865 GCF_010671945.1 Moorena sp. SIO4E2 | reverse complement strand
TGATCTCAGTAGGGGTAATTATGCCTTTGCCCACAGTGGGACAAACTACGACGAAACAAGATAGTAGCAACCAACAACTTATCAATCAAATCCCTTACAGGTTAAAATCCTCGGGATTTATCCCTTTGGCTTTTAATTGCTCTAGCAATGCCTTCATGCGAATTCGTTCAAGCTCTAAAGCTTGCTGTGCTTGCTCTGCTCGTTTTGATGCCTGTTGTTTTTCGAGCCTTTCAAGCTCTAAAGCTTCCTGTGTTTGTTCTAAAGCTTCTTCGGCTTGCTCTGCCCGTTGACGTTGTTGTTCTCTCTGCTCACTAATTTCCAAATAGCTAGCAAAAGGCTCACCATTGGGATAATAGAGCACCAATTGAGATGCTACTAACTCAAAGGTAATTCCTAAACGGGGACTAACCCAACCAAGCATCTGAGGGATTGGTTCTAGTTTTTCGGCTGAACGCAACCAGCCTTTTAGTTTGGCTCTATTTGGATCATAGAGATAGTACTCTTCTACTCCATGGGTCCGGTAAAACTTGAGTTTATCGTCTTCTAATTCTTTGATGGTGTTGGTTAATGATGCAATTTCAAAGGTGACTTGGGGATTAAGGTTATCTTCAACCCAGGTTTTATAAGAACGCCGATGCCCTTTGGGTCTACCGATAACTACCATCACATCCGGGGCTTGATTGATTTTGGGTTGTCCTTGTATTGGATACCACAACAAATCCCCAGCAACGAATACATTGGGGTCATCTTTGAAGTGGACTTCCAGGCCATACTTAATGGTGGTAATTAGTTCAAATTGAAGGGTATTGTCGGCCATTGGTTTGCCGTCACTTTCGGGATAGAAGATGTCATCGGTTGTGGGAGTAATTTGCTGAACCATAGGAAAAATTGTTTGGGTTGTAGGGAGTAGGGAGGATCCCCCCTAGCCCCCCTTAATAAGGGGGGAACCTTAATAAGGGGGGAATGGAGTAGGGAAGAGGGAAAAAATTATTTGTATCTCACTCGTGATCAGAATTGCTAGAGATTATAGGTTAAAATCCTCGGGATTTATCCCTTTGGCTTTTAATTGTTCCAGTAATGCTTTCATACGAGTTCGTTCAAGCTCTAAAGCTTGCTGTGCTTGCTCTGCTCGTTGTGATGCCTGTTGTTTTTCCAGCCTTTCAAGCTCTAAAGCTTGCTCCGTTTGCTCTAAAGCTTCCTGCGCTTGCTCTGCCCGTTGGCGTTCTTGTTCTTTTGCCAGCCTTTCGAGCTCTGCCTGTTGTTGAGCCATATCTCTTTGCTCACTAATTTCCAAATAGCTAGCAAAAGGCTCACCATTGGGATAATAGAGTACCAATTGAGATGCTACTAACTCAAAGGTAATTCCTAAACGGGGACTCACCCAACCTCGCATCTGAGGGATGGGTTCTAGTTTTTTTCCTGAACGCAACCAGCCTTTCAGTTTTGTCCGATCTGGGTCATAGAGATAGTACTCTTCTACCCCATGGGTCTGATAAAACTTGAGTTTCTTTTCTTCTAATTCTTTGATGGTATTGGTTTCGGAGGCAATCTCAAAGGTGACTTGGGGATTAAGGTTATCTTCAACCCAAGTTTTATAAGAACGCCGATGCCCTTTCGGTCTACCGATAACTACCATTACATCGGGGGCTTGGTTGATTTTGGGTTGTCCTTGTATTGGATACCACAACAAATCCCCAGCAACGAATACATTGGGTTCATCTTTGAAGTGGACTTCCAGGCCATACTTAATGGTGGTAATTAGTTCAAATTGAAGGGTATTGTCGGCCATGGGTTTCCCGTCACTTTCGGGATAGAAGATATCATCGGTGGTGGGAGTAATTTGCTGAATCATAGGAAAAATTTTCACCAAATACTGGAAGCATATTCTATCTTATCACACCCTATAAAAAACTACCATTTTAACAGATTTTTTGTAAAGCAAACGTGTTATTATTTAATTGGTGCTTGATCTTAGATTCAACAACTAAGGGATGTGTGATGTTTAATTATAGCAATCTCCCCAAGATTTTATCTTCAATCTCTTGGAAACTATCTTTGGTACCGGTCTCTTCTGTTCTCTTGCTCCTTGGTGCTTGTCAGAATAGTCAAACGATCAACCAAACAGTCAACCGAGGTTTAGAAATTCGCTTTCTGGCAGGGAGTGACTTAAAAGATTTTTGCGATCGCGCTGCGACCAAACTCAATAACTCCCAGCCTAAACTAGAGGATGGTACTCCCTTTTATCTAACCTGCGATACTAAAGGAAGTGGGGATGTGGTCGATGAAGTTCTTAATCTTACGCAACAATTGCAATCCGGTGCGATCGCTCCTGAAGATTCCCAATTTCCTACTTTAATTTCTGTGGATGGGGAAATTTACCAGAGTCAGCTGATCTTCCAGATTAATAAAATTTTTCCAGGACAGAACTATATCCCAGATTTAACTGAATCACCTCTGCTTGCTTACAGTCCGATGGTTTTTATGACCCAAGCTGATTTAGCCGGAGGTTTAGCAGCAGTGGACGATCTCTATGTTTCCTTGGTAGAGGCGAAAAATCACCAGGATCTAGACTCCAAAGCGGCTCCTTTACCAATAACTTACGTTCACACTGCTCCAACCCGTTCCAATTCTGGCTTGCAAACCCTAGTGGCTCAATTTGCTTCGGTTTCCGGTAAGCGTCCTCAAGAACTCACCATAGCCGATGTTAAAAAATACCAAGATCGGGTTCAGAAAATCCAAAACAAAATCACCCGTTACGGCAAATCCACCGGATCTTTAGCGAAATCGATGGTAAAAAACGGTCCGTTTTGGGCTTCTGTGGGCTCTGTCTATGAATCTTTAGTGATTTCTGCCAACAGCCAAGGTAATAATACGGTTAACTATCAAGCGGTTTATCCTTCCGCTACCTTCAGTTCCAACATCCGCGCCATCCTCCCCAATGCCCCATGGGTGAGTGAAAAAGAGAAAGCAGCAGGGGAAAAAGTTATTGAATTCCTACGGCAACCAGAAACCCAAAAAATTGCGGTAGACTTGGGCTTACGTCCGGGGATTCCAGGGGTGCCCCTTGGCAGTAAGTTTTCCCCTCAATTTGGGGTACAAGCTAATCCTCAATACGATTCCTACCGTCCTCCTAAACCGGAAGTGGTAGAAGCGATGTTGCAAAGTTGGCAAAGCTACGCCAAAAAACCTTCCCAAGTTGCTTTAGTCGTAGATGTTTCCGGTTCTATGAGAGGTGAGAAACTCTCGGGTGTGCAGAATACGTTACTGAACTACGTGCAGAATCTCGGTTCAAGGGAAAAGATTGCCATTATTCCTTTCAGTAATGAGATTAAGCAGCCATTTATGGTGGAAGGAACACCCCAAGGAAAAGCTGAGGGGATAAAATTTATCGGTAGTCTGAAAGCTGGGGGAGGAACTCGATTATATGATAGTGCTATTTTTGCTCGGAACTGGTTAAAACAAAATTTTAAAACAGACGCGATTAATGCGGTGTTGATTTTGACCGATGGTCAGGATTCTGGCTCAGAAATTACTCTCGATAACCTCTCAAAACAATTACAAAGCAGTAACTTTGAAGCGGAGGAAAGTATTGCTTTTTTTACCGTCGGTTACGGCAAACAAGGAGAATTTAGTCCTAAAGTCCTGCAAACAATTGCTGAACTAAATGGGGGCTATTATCGTCAGGGCAATCCCGAAACAATTTCTAATTTAATCGCAGATTTACAAGTTGAGTTTTAAGTACAGCAGTTTTCAATTGGGTGAGGTACAGATTCTTGGGTTTTAGGGAACAGGGAACAGGGAACAGGGAACAGGGAAAAAAATTTAGATGTACCTCATTAAAATAGTTAACCATATATAGTTAAAGTAAATTATCAGTCGCTGATTACCGATTACTAAACCCATGTTAACCTTTGCAAATCCTCTTCATTATCCCCTAGCGGTCTTAGCAGGAGGTGTAGTCCTGGCGATCGCAGTACGAGTTGCTCGACTTCCGAGCCCCATTGCTATTCCCCTAGCAGGAGTGGTCACGGTGGCTAGTGCCACTGTTCTTAAGCAAAAGGAAAGTCAACCACGCCCGACCCTACAAAACCCTGCTTTGGAAAGGGAATTACAACAGGTACGACAACAGGCTCAACTGATTGCTCAAAAAGCAGAAAGCCTGCGCTCAGAATCGGAAAAACTTGCCCTTGCTACCACCGAAATGGAGCTACTTTCTACTATTCAATTCGCATGCGATCGCGCTTTGGAATTACCCAGCAAAATTGACCAATTCTCCCAACGTCTCCATGGTACAGACTCCCTGCTTTCAGTAACCGATTTACAGCAGCAGTTGCAAGAGGTAGAAGCGAAAAAAACTAATAGTTCTGGAGTCGCCAGGCAACAATTACAGCAATTAGCGACTAGCTTAAAGCACAATATTACCCTTGCCCGACAAGGGGAAGATGCCAGACAAGCCCAGGTGATTGCTCTAGCTACTTTGATTACTGATACTGCGGGAGTTCTACAACAGTTGCAGAATCGCCTGCGCACAAGCAATTTAGAAGATACCCAAGCCGTGGAAGAATTGCGCTCCCTCAGTACGGAATTGGCAGGTTTTCAAGACAATATGGCTCTTTTCCTATCTTAACTTGATAGTAAGCTATCAGCTATCAGCTATCAGCTATTAGCTATTAGCTATTAGCTATCAGCTATCAGCTATCAGCTATCAGCTATCAGCTATCAGCTATCAGCTATAGCGGTTTTCAATACCCAATTGCAAACTGCTTTAAATAACTTAAGTTTAATACCAACTGATCTATTCCCTGTTCCCTGTTCTCTGTTCCCTATTCCCTCTTCCCTCTTCTCTGTTCCCTATTCCCTGTTCCCTAAAAAACCAGAAATATGTACTCAATAAAGTCGCAAATCGTTATAAATCATGGATAATAAAACCACTAAAACAATTACCTCCCTGGGGATTATCGCTGTTTCCCTAGGCATTGCCTACGCTCCTTTACCAGGGGGAAATCAAACCCTTTATGTGGTAAGTGGAACAGAATTGCAAGAACCCCTCGCTGTTCTCGAACAACGTTTTGAAGAAACCCATTCTAATATTAACATCGAATTTAAATTCCAAGGCTCCCAGGAATTAGTCAATCGCTATCTCGATGAAAAGAATGATTTTAAACCCACAATTTTAATTCCCGCTAATGGGGTTTTGTTGAATGAGTTAAGCGTCCGCTGGCAAGCCCAAAACACTAGTGAAGCCTTTTATGATAACCCCCAACCCATTGCCAAAACCCTCTTAGTAGGTATTGCTTGGCCAGAACGGGGACAAGTTCTATTTCCCGATGGTCGTTTTCAATGGTTAAGACTGGAAAATGCCATGAAAAAGCGCAATTGGCAGGAGATTGGAGGCAATCCTAACTGGGGGAGTTTTGACTTTGTGACTACCGATCCTAATCGTTCCAATAGCGGACAACTGACCTTAAGTCTTTGGACACAGAGTAATTCTGGGGGCGCAACCTTATCCCCAACTAATTTTAATAGCTCGGAAACTCAATCTCTGTTCAGTTTAGTCAAGCGGTCTGTCTATCAACCGCCACGGTCAACAGACACTCTATTGCAAGAGTTTATTGCCCGTGGTCCCAATGAGGCAGATGTTGCTACTGTATATGAAAGCATTGCCCTCTACCGTTGGGAACAGGTAGCACAGACTCAAAGCAAGCCCTATCAGATTTATTATTTTAATCCCACCATTGAAACGGTTTCCACCGCAGCCATTGTCCGCAGAGATGTGAACTCGCAACAGGTAAAAGCAGCACGGAAATTCCTCCAATTCCTAACTGCTCCAGAACAACAAAAAACCTTTGTGCAATACGGTTTTCGTCCTGTGATTGGGGGTATTGATTTGCAATCTGTCTCCGGGAGTCCTTGGACAAAAGGTATTCCCGGTGCAAAAACTGACCCTAATTTAAAAACCTTAGCACCACCAAATTCTGAGGTGATTGGGGAAATTCAACGGATGTGGAATCGGGTGCAGTAGGGAGTCGGGAGTCGGGAGTCGGGAGTCGGGAGTCGGGAGTCGGGAGTCGGGAGTCGCGAAACTCCCTTATTAAGGTGCTGCATCGCTATTCCCTATTCCCTGTTCCCTATTCCCTATTCCCTGTTCCCTGTTCCCTGCTCCCTGCTCCCTTTGCTTTATATCGATTAATCTTTCTTAACAAAAAAGGTACCCGCAAGGGTACTGTTAAAGCTGTATCAGGTCCAATAGTATAGAAAGACGCACCAGTACAGAGTTGGTATAAATGCTCTGAATAAGTAGAGGGAAATATGGCTAAACAATTACCAAGCTATGAACGAATTTTTGGCGAAATTGATTTCAAAAAAGGCGATGAAGCCCGTTCAGTCTATTCTCCTGCTGCTTATTTAGCTGATTTATTACAACTGTTGGATGATGAGTTTAAGGAACACGGGTTTGACCAGCGTCGCAGTGATATCAAGGAAATACTGCTGGATGCTAAAAATACCTTTGAGATGCTACCTTACCTGGATCGAGTCAATGAGATCCTAGCCTCTAAAATCAAGAACAATGGAAATGGTGAGGCTTTTGAACAGATCCGTAAAGCGATTTATCCCTTTAACCTGCCCCAAGATATTGACTACGCCACAGTCAAGGTCTATCTGCAGCATCTCGGTGTAAAAGCTGAAGAACTTTATAGATTACTTGATGAGATGCCACAGCAAGAGCTGTTGGCAAAAGCCTATTTAGGGATCTTAGAACAAGAGTGGGCGACTCTGATCGAAACCGCCCGAACAGGCAATGCGATCGCACAGTGTTACGGTGTTGCTACACTCTCTGACCTTATAGATATAGCCAATGGTGAGATAGTAGTAGATAAGTTTCTTACAGCTACCGGCATCAGTGAACTAGAACTTCGAGAACTTTTATTTCAAAATCTTAATCAAAATAGTGAAAAACTTCAGGACGCTAATTTATTAAAATTTTTCTGTAATGGCCCTCAAATAGGGGCTGCTGTTCTAACTGATGATGAAAAACGCATTACGTGGCAAAGTCAAGGCTCTACATCACAGGCTCAAGGGCTTGAATTCTGGTTAGACCGTGCCAACCGCTTCATCCGTCTCGCTAAGAAAACCGGGTTCACGTTTACCGAACTGGATATTATCCTACGTACCTGCTGTAACAATCAGTTAAACCCAGAAGCCCTTACCCGTATCGCAGTTGTTCACTGGCTAAAGGCTAAGCTGGAACTGGAAGTCGATGAGATTTGTGCCTTTTTTGCTCAGATGAATATCCTCGGGCAAGGTAATGAGGAGATGCCCATTGACCTGTTTAACCGCGTTTACAATAACCCCTGTGCCATCGCCGATAAACAGTATATCTGGAATCACGCCAATACTCCTCAACACTTTTCTGAGCTAGGACTTTCTAAGATTGAATTCAAACTAGATATTCTCGATACATCCAATGACGGTTATCGAAAAAGAGTTGCTCACGCTTTGGATTTACCTACCAAGCAACTGACCTACTTGATTAAAAAGTTTCGTAGTCATTTTGATAATGATAAGCTTTGGAACACTGCGAATAAAGAAATATCAATGCTTACCACTTTCTACCGTGTGAGTAAGCTAGCCAATATCTGTGAGATTTCCCTGGAAGAGCTATTTATTATTTTCGATATTTTAGAAAAAGACCCCGCTGTTCGTCAATTTAAAAATTGCAACGTTTTAATAGATTTTAAGATAGATCAGCGGGATTGTTATCAAATCATCTCCAACGATAATGTTCAAGACTCCATGTGGTTGATTCAAGTGGTTTATGGATTGACCCAATGGATGCAAAAGAACGACTTTTCTGCCCATGACTTGTTAAAAATAACCAGTGGTGCTTATGTCGATAAAATCGACTTGAATAAAATTGATGACACCATGCCGGTTAAGAAAGTCAAAACCCAAAAGGAGATTGACGACCAAGAGCAACTGGCGTTATTCAATAGTTGGCATCAAGCTTTTAAACCCTTACATTTTAAAGAGTCATTACTAAAAGAAGCTGGGCTCGACAGCCGGACATCACGGCTGGTTTACGAAACCTTAAGCGATCGCAACTATCATCTGACTAAGAAAGAGCCTAGGCTGATTTCCTTTGAGGCTAATCTTGTCAAAAAAGCAGCCTACGACGCTGTTAATCAAATTGACACCATTACCGAGAAAGATTTCTTAGGCTTGGGGATTGGGGAAAAAATAGCCGATAAAATCTATGACAATTTGATTCATAAAGGTCACTTGAATACTCAAGGCAGGCTGATTGAAGACAAACTCACTACCGATGTAAGTAAATTCCACATTGATACAGATTTTACCCCGATTCGGTCTGAGCTGTTCAATCAAATTAGCAAGCTCCATCAAGACCATGATGATGTTTCTATTTATCCTTCTGATCTCAAACCCTTGGGCTTACAAGAATTTGAATCTAGAGAGCTCTACCATAATCTAATTTTTAACGGTTATATCGATGATCAAGGTGCCCTAGTTGAAAAGTCATTCTTCGAGGATTCTGATAATGAAGATAATTTTGAAGTTAATGCCAATATCGGTACCCAGTCAAAAGATGTATTCGAGATTCTGTCTAAGCGGAGTCAGGAGATAAAACTACACAAGATTGCGGTTAACAAAGGGATATTTTCTGAGTTAGGACTAACCGAGCTCGAAGTGGATGATTTGATTGAAAATCTCAAGTTTAACGACTATATCGATGAAAACGGGCATTTTGTCGATAACCTTAAACTAACTCAGCTCCCACTAAAAGATTTTTCCCTGGCGTTGCAATTCTATCCCCATAGAACAGCCATCTTATCAGCCTTAAAGCAA
>NZ_JAAHIE010000306.1:0-8898 GCF_010671945.1 Moorena sp. SIO4E2 | reverse complement strand
AGTTGTTGTGTTATAATCTGCGCCTAGATTAACCCGGTCAGAGGAACTAGCGATCGCATTCGGCAGAACCTGACTTTGCTCCTGCTCCTCTACTAGTTGCTGCCACCAGTTTTGCAGCTGTTTAGGTGAATCTAACTAAATGAATGTCTATCAGCGGAAGCTTTATGCTTTAATGCATCAGAAGCATAAAGACAAAGGGAGTAATAGTATCTTCCGCACATTACTCTGTTGCAAAGACAATCTAGATCAGCTGCAAAACTGGTGGCAGCAACTAGTAGAGGAGCAGGAGCAAAGTCAGGTTCTGCCGAATGCGATCGCTAGTTCCTCTGACCGGGTTAATCTAGGCGCAGATTATAACACAACAACTGATACTTGTCAAGTCAAGCATCCGATCAGCGGTCAACAGCACCAGATAGACTGTTTTAATCAACAAGAAACACCGAATCTCGGCGATATTGCTAAAGAACGGGATGGGAAAAAAGTGTTTTGGTGGCTCTGGCGGTTTTATCCAGAAATTAGAGCCAAGCAATCTCGTCATGGCTTACTGGTGCCAACTCATAAAATCCGGCGTTGCTGATCTAAAGAATGCTGGCTCTCCTAGACTGATTATAGTAAATGAGTAGTTTAAATGAGCGATTACCCCTGAAATAGCAAGGGATTCAATAAACTAAAAATACATTGTCTTGATCCCAAGCGCGAGTGGGGGGAACCACGGCAGTTGCTCATGGGGGGAACCCCCACAGGTCGGCACTGCCTCCCCAAGACCGCTTAGGTGCGCTTTTATTAAAATTGCATTTTTAAATTACTCAAACCCTTTATTAATAAGGGCTATAGCGATTATTTTATACTAATTTATCATAGCCACTCTAGGAGAGCAAAAAAATCTCCCTTTCTGGTTAAACCATTTCGTTATTCAGCAACGCCAACTTTTTCAATGCTTTCCAATTCTTGCAACAGATATAACAACTTAGTTCGCTGCCTTTGAGTTTTTCCACTAGTGGTTGTGGGAATGCTATTTAACTGTAGCAGTACAGTATCGTGTACCCTCAGTTGGTAATGGTCATAGACAGAAGCCTTAACCGTTTCTTTAATTTGATTGGCATAGTCATGGATTTGCCGCCGAAATTTGTGATTTACTTCACTAACCACCACCAGTTTTTGAGAAACAATACTAGGAACTGAGAATACAGCACAATTGACCTCCTGTAAGCCAGGATGAGAGAGTTTGACTACTTCTTCAATATCTTGGGGATAGTAGTTTGTTCCCTCGATGACAATTAAGTCTTTGAGCCGCCCTGTAATATAAAGGTGGTTTTGGGAATCAATAAATCCTAAATCTCCTGTCCGTAAAAATCGCAATCCATCATAAAAAATCAAGGTTTCTTGGTTTTTTTCAGGCTTTTTCCAATAGCCAACTGTAACACTCTCTCCGGCAATCCATACTTCCCCGATATGATGGGAAGGGCATTCCTTTAAGGTTTGCGGATTAATAATGCGCAAGGACAGTTCTGGCATGACCTGACCGTTGCTAACCACTGTACGGACGCTGCCTGTCTTGGGAGACGCATCGGCATCTAAAACTTCATCTGTGCCACAAGGAATGGTTAAAGCCGTAGGTTCTTCGGATTTAGAAGCCCCGCTAACAATTAAAGTTGCCTCTGCTAAACCATAACAGGGCAAAAAAGCAGTTTTTTTAAAGCCGTAGGGGTAAAATGTAGCACTAAACTTTTCGAGGGTATCTAACTTGATATGTTCTGCTCCATTATAGGCAACATCCCAGGATGAAAGGGATAGTCCTTCTAAGGAATCTGGGTCAATTCTTTTGACACACATCTCGTAAGCAAAATTGGGTCCCCCTGTCGTTGTGATCTTTTTGTCTGAAATTGTTTTCAGCCAAAGTTTTGGTCGTTGAAGAAAAGTCCCTGGAGACATTAAATAACAAGGACACCCCACATATAAAGGCTGAAAGACACTGCCAATTAACCCCATATCATGAAACAAGGGAACCCAACCTAACACGATACTGGCACTGCTGTGACCAAAGGTTTGTTGAATCATTTTCTGGTTAGCCATAATATTCCCATGACTTACCATCACACCTTTGGGAAAAGAGGTAGAGCCAGAAGTATATTGCAAAAAAGCAATGTTGTTACCTTGGCGGTCAACGGGAGCAGTTAAAGAGTCTAAAGCGTCTAGGGAGGGGAAAGTCTCGATTTGAGGGGATACTTCCAAATCCTCTTTCTCAAACAAGTCTCGAACCCTTGACTCAGTAATAACTAGACGGGCATCGCAATCCTTAAAAATCCGTTGATAGTGATCACAGTTACGCTTACGGGTGGGAGAACTGAGGGGAACGGGAATACGGTCGAGATATAGACAACTGAAAAATGTAATCACAAATTCAGGACTAGTGGGCAACTGAATCACTATGTGATCTCCCCTGACAGTTTTTTCAGTGAGCCATTGTCCTAACCGTTGGACTGCTTCTAATAAACTGGCATAAGTTAAAGACGCATATTCCCGACCTCGGTTATCAAGAAAATAATAGAGGGTTTGATTTGGTTGATATTCTGCTCCCAAAAGCAGTTTGTCAATCAAATTATTTAACTGGGGAGAAGTCATTGGTTTTTCTTCTGAGAGTGAGTTGGACAAATTCTGAATCTCAGTGGATTAACAAAGTCAGGAGTCATGAAAAGTAACAGGTAGATAAGTTAAGGTTCGGGTAATAAATCCCTCCTGATTCCAGCGATAGTCAGAAGAAGTCAATTCGATCTGCTTTACCCTTTGGCGAAGGTAATCAAACAAAAGCTTCCCTTCGAGTCGCGCAATCCCCTGTCCCAAGCAATTATGCATTCCATGGCCAAAGGCAATTTGAGAGGTAGCATCTCGGATAATATTAAAAGCATCAGGATTAGGAAAATGTTCTTCATCTCGGTTAGCAGAGGCAAGACAAAGCAGCATTTTGTCCCCTTTTTTAATCGTCTGGGAGCCAACTTGCAGGTCGCTGATGGCTAAGCGTACCGTTTGTTGTAAAGGTGGGTCGAAACGGAGAATTTCATCAATTGCTTGTTTGCTAGTAGCTTGTCCATCTCGGAGAATTTGCCACTGATCGGGATGCTTGGCAAAGGCTAAAATTCCATTGGTGAGCAATCCCTTAGAGGTTTCATGTCCAGCAACAAAGGTCATGACACAGGCAATTCCTAGCTCACTATCAGAAAGTCTATCTTCTCCAACTCTGGCTTGAATTAATTTGCTGATAATATCTTCTCCTAAATGGTTTTTACGGGAATCAATTACCTCTTGAAAAAGCGTTAAACACAATTGTAAATCTTGCTCAATGCGACGGATACGCATTTTGGTTAACAAACTCGGTTCTAAAATAGACCGAACCCGATGAATATATTGATCGACTGTCTTGATATATTCATTGGGAATACCAAGTATATGAGCAAGGGTATACAGGGGAATTTGATGGGCAATCTCCGCAAAATCAAACTCTTCTGTGCCGATTTTAAGCCCAATAAAATTATCAATTAATTTCTGAATATGACTAGTATAAGCTTGAATCGTACTACTGTTGAAAGCTTGTCCGACTAACCGACGTAAGCGTATATGGTCGGGGGGATCGGTAAAGACAATTGCTTTCTTGCCCAATTCCACTAAACCAGGAATATTACCCACCTTTTGTTGCGTCACATATTGGGGAATGAAACTAACGCTAACAGCATCAGAATCTATCACTTGGATAATATCTTGATATTTAGTGAGTATCCACATATCCAAGGCATGGTGAATCGGCTTGTGTTGGCGCAAGAGGTGATAAGTTGTATAGGGGTCTTCTCGGAAACCGGGGGCAAAGGGATTAAATTTGATGGCAGATTTAGATACAGCAATCATGGTCAAAAAAAAACTCCTTGCGAGTAGTAAGGTATAGCAAATACTAGAAGTCTGTTAAGATAATTTGTACTATGAAAAATACCTTTACAGCCTTCTAGAGAATGCCTTATTTAGCTAAGGATTGCATTTCTAAGCGCAGTAGTAATATTTGTCCGAAATAAAAACCTGCAACAACTAATTTGAGATATTGTTCGTATTTACGATATATTTTTTCTCCAAACCCCTCGATGATTAGGGATTTTTGACGGCGGAGATTATTTAACCACAGGTCACAAGTCTTGCCATATTGAAGGCGATCATTGCGGTAGGTTTTAATCTCAAATAGCCTGTCGGCAGCGATTAAAATTTCACCAGGGCGGGGTAACTCAGAATCAGGGAAAATCTCATTTTGGGTAAACCAATTTTTTTCTTCGGCACTTAACGAACCATATGTGATCGTTTGTAACGATAATTTACCTTTGGGTTTTAGCCACTGTTGACATTGACCAAAAAACTCACGATAAACACTTATTTTTTCCTCTGAGGTAGTCTCTGGTTTGGCAAAATGTTCAAAAGCACCAATTGAGACGATCGCATCGTAAGTAGTCATTGGCTGGTGAACAATCCAGCTTTCCTCGTAGACTTTGATATTGTCTAGTCCTAATGAGCAGATCTGCTCATATTGATTGTGGCTCAAGGTCAATCCCACAGCCTGACGATCAGGATAGCCGTTAACATAACGGCGCATTAAAGCTCCCCAGCCACATCCAATATCTAGTAATCTTTTGCCAGTTGTTGCTCCTGAAGTTTCCAAATGCCAATCAATTTTTTTCTGTTGTGACTGTTCTAGGTTGTCATCCATTGCGGGATTATCCCAAAAACCACAGGAGTAAGTTAGGCTGGAATCTAACCACAAAGAGTAAAATTCATTACTAACATCATAGTGGTGTTGGATAGCAGCAGCATTTCCGCCCCGTGTAGTTAAGCCTTGTACTAAATTAGACACTTTCAGAAACCTCTTGTTCTAAAACTTTCTCCTTTTTGACCATTTCCGCTATATGGATAGAAAGTTCACCAATAGTGTTGAATTCAAAAAACAGAGAAGGACTTAGTTCAAGGGACAACCATTCTTCTAAATCACCAATCAAAAAAACTGCCATCGAAGAATTAAGTCCAAACTGTTCAAATTCCTGTTTTTCATTAATTTCATATGGGTCTAATTCGAGAATTTCGGCTAGATATTTTTTTATCCATTCGCTGATTTGTGATTCAGTTTTCATGATGTCTCCTTAATTTAAAGTTACAACTAATTTTTAAATCTATGAGTTAAGTTATCGAATTTTAATTTTTTCTGAACTTGGAACTTTAACATCCCAAGCCAAATGTAAAGCTTCCATTAACTGAATAAACCAGTATCCTGGATCTAAGCGATACCATTCCAAACCAAAAGAAGCCGAACCAGGAAAAGCATGGTGATTGTTGTGCCACGACTCGCCAAAGGTCAATAGGGCAGCTGCTCCAAAATTGTGGCTATGTTCTTCAGTATCAAAACGACGCATCCCGAAGCAATGCAGGAAAGAATTAATAGACCAGATAGTATGACCTGCCCAAAATATTCTAACAGCACCTCCCCATAAAAATCCTGAGATCGCACCTTCTAGACTCCGATGATACATTCCCCCTAAGAGTGCAGGGATAACTAACCCAAGTATAACCAACACATAATAGTAGCGATCAATCTTGACAACGGTTTTGTTTTTTATTAAATCAGGGGCATAGTGAACAACACTGGGATATTCATGTTTGTACATCCAATTAAAGTGGGAGTGGATTAAACCTTGAAGACGCGCAGGCCAATTACTGCCGTGAAGATTGGGTGAATGAGGATCGCCAAGTTTGTCACTTAGTTCATGGTGGCGGCGATGCAAAATAACCCACGATATGACACCTCCTTGCCCTGCCATTGACCCCCAAATCATTAGCATAATTTGGAGTGCATTATGAGCTTTATAGGAACGGTGGGTAAATAAGCGGTGATAACCAGAGGATATCCCCAAGCCATTGATTAACCAAAAGAGAGCAAATAGGAATATTTCAAACCAGCCAAATGGAAGATATGGAATTGAAAGTAAAGCAATTATTGTTAGTCCAAATGGTAAAATTTGAAAAAAAATAAAATGCTTTCTTTGCAGCCCATGCAAGAAGGGGCTATTAATCGTCTTTTTTCGTTTCGTTGTGTCTATTAAAATCGACTCTACATCTGCTAATTCACTATTCATAATTTTCAATATATATATTTCAGTATAATTGTAATATTTGATTTAACTTAGTCAAGACATTTCGATTGTAGCCGAATAATCAGGGTAAGCGCAAGAATCAATCAGCCAGGGCTTATTGAGAAAAAAACCGCGTCATTCTCAACAAATAAACTCTATTGCGAGTAAAGTTATACGAGATTATAGGGGTTTCGAGCGACGATCAACCGATATCCAGCCAATGCAAATTATGAGTCATTTTTTCTTGCGCTTACCCTGATCTACTTTGGTATAAATTATAACTTAAAAAAATATGATTAAACCAAATTTTATTAAAATTGGAAAAAATCGAGGTAAAAATAAGTACATTTGTTCTACTAAATCCCTGAACTTTCAACGTATTTTGAGCAATAAAGAATAAACCGTTGCGAACGCGCCCCGCGTCGGCGAAGCCGAATTGCCATTAGAATTTTTCAGATTTCTCAAATCACATTCTCAATCATCTCGGGCTTATTAATAATTAAATCCGCTTATTGACATCTATCCAGCAGATTGCCGTTTTGTAGTACTATCAAATAAATTTGATCTGTAGTTTTTGAGACTAATTTATATGAGTTTACTATAAAAAAAATGCCTTATTTATTAGGCTGAATAAAAGCTCGTTTTGTAAAGGAAGAAGGAAGCTTCGGAGCAGGGACTGAGGCCGTAGGCCACGCTTTCGCCAAAGCCGACGCTGCGCGAACGCGCCCCGCGTGGCCTACGGCCAAACGCGAACGGAGGAGTGGAAAGAGCCCGTATTAAAAAAAATTGTTAGTTAAATACCAGAAGTTTCCTTATACAGTAAGCTTGATGAGTTTTTTAACTGTAAATTTAGCATAAAAGGTATTGAAGAACCATTATTCGTTATCCCAACATAGGGACGTTGCACAGCACTGACCCAACAGAGATCGAACGGGTTTTGGGAACAGTGCCCGATTTTGCCACTCCCCTCCAAGAAGTCTGTGCTTTGATGGCCAAACTCAAGGGAGAAATCTATGGTGACCCGAATGCGATTGCAACGGATTTACAGTGGCTACAGGACAATGGGCTAATTAACAGCAATGATCACAATGGTGAGGGCGTTGCTGATTCTGGGTATGATTCTGCCCCCCTAGCCCCCCAATTCTGGGGGGAACAAAACTCTGAAAGTCCCCCCCGGTGCGCTTTCCAATGGGCGAGTAAATCGCCCTTGGGTCGCACCGCAAAGTTGGGGGATTTAGGGGGCTTGACCAAAACCAGACGATCGCACATTCATACTTCAATTCAGCAACGCCATTCTGAGCTAATCCTGCCCATGGTACAGAATCCCCATCTACTCACCCATGCCTATTCCGATCTAGAACCCTTTCAGCGGCTGCTCAAGACAATTCGGTTTATCTTGCATCATCCTTTTTTGCCAAAATCCGGAAATAGTAGCCTCAAAACCTTGACAAATGCCCTCCAAGAAAATGGTGTAATCATTGGCAATGGCATCGATACCCTGCGCAAAGATATCGAAAAAATCCTCAAACCCTATAAGATATTACGCAACTTTCCCCTCAAGCAAGGCTATTTTGCAGGCACCGGCATATTCTCTAGGCAGGAACTGGGTAAAGTTTTTGCAGTGCTGCAATCTCAAGCCAAAAGTTTAGACGATCCCATGGCACTCTCTACCTATGAGATGTTCCAGCAACGGATGACCCACTCAAAATTAGACCCCCCTTCCACCTATCCAGTGCGAGCAATTCGCAATCGCTGTATCGTAGATGCCGACTCCCTCCAGGATTCAGCCTTGCTCAATCATCTAGACAAACTCGAAAATGCGATCGCCCAAGGGGAATTATTAGAATTAAATCGAATTAAAGGCGGTGGCCGATTTGCTGGAGATCACGACGGATTTTTTCAAGCTTGGCCCCTGCAAATAGTATTTTACAATCACGCCTGGTATTTAGCATTTCAGCACCACGGCGGTAACCAGGATAAACTATTCCGGTTTGGACGATTAGACCGACTCTTTCTCGGTCGTGCCCTTGGCCAAACCCGCGATATGAAACAACAATGGCAATCCTTGGAGAAGCTGGAAAAACTCCACCAAGCAAGTGCCGGATTATTTCTTGGTAATAGTGCTAGCCAACAGCAGCAGTTACTCAGTAGCAATAAATCAGAACAGTCAGCAGTTCAGGTCACCGTTGAACTGTGGTTTAATGACCATATGTTCCGATTTGTAAGTGAAGGAACCAAGCGCTTCAAACACATAAAAATGTCTCCCCCCTTAACCGGAAAATCCAGCTTCTCTAAATCATTATTTTCACTTCCTAAAACCAAAGACCCCAATTTTCCCAATCGCTTTCAAGTAATATTACCCAAGTGGGCATTAGAGGATGTCGATTTTTTTCCATGGATTATCGGTTTTGGCGGCCAAGTTAAAGTAATCCAACCTCAAGAATTAGTCGATAAAGTTAAGAAAATTGGCGCTGAAATTTGTAGGATTTATCAAGAGTAGGGAATAGGGAGTCGGGAATCGGGAATCGGGAATCGGGAGTAGAATTGCGTAGGGTGCGTTAGGGGCGGGCTTGCCATCATGTTCAACCTCTTCGCGCCTGCTTGGGACAGCCCGCCCCGGATGCTGGTGGCGAAATATTGTGCAACATTAGCCTGGGAAAGTATTTAGAGCTGCAAAGCATGAAATGCGAGTACCAGCGAGAGGAATCCCTTGAACCCAAGCAAACAGACGCTTGAGATTGATAGC
>NZ_JAAHIE010000305.1:0-8914 GCF_010671945.1 Moorena sp. SIO4E2 | reverse complement strand
TCTGTTATTGGCTTATGGCGTAGGATTCTTGGCCATACCGTTGCTTCGATATTTCTGGGTTCAGTGGAAAAAGAACCAGATTGAAGCTCAGAATCAAGAACGGCAGGAAAATGCGATCGCACTTAATAACGCTGATCAGGCTTTACAGAACAAGATTGCCTATGCGGAACAGTTTGCCGCTCAAAATGTGATTCGGGAAGAAGATTTGGTTTATAGCAGTGAGAAGGATTTATTGGATCAGGATATCGAAAGGAAAGATCAAATTGATGGGGAGTGGGAACAGCGTTTAGAGTTAGGAGCTACTCAGAATCTTGATATAAATCACTAATTACTAAGCAGACAGCCGTCAGCCGTCAGCTGTCAGTGGTCAGCTGTCAGTGGTCAGCTTTGTGGCACAGGCTTTGGCCTTGGCCTTTTGGCCTTTTGGCCACGCTACGCGAACGGCCACGCTGTGCGAACGAGGCGGTGACGTAACTCAGATTTGATTCAAAATCTGACTTCTAACTTCTGACTTCTGACTTCTAACTTCTAACTTCTGACTTCTAACTTCTGACTTCTGACTTCTGACTTCTGACTTCTGACTTGCCCGTAGCGCTATATCAGTAATTACCGGGAGATGATCTGAACCAAGATCAGGGCCAGTTCTCATCTTGATCACCTTAACATCTGGACTGACTAAACAGTGGTCTACAGGAATAGCTAACCAAGGGTTGGCTGGTGAAAATTTTGATAAAGTTGGTAGAATCCCAAACCCAGCACGAGCGTCACGCAATCCCGAACTTTCAATTAGACTTTTATAGTAGGGTGACCACATCGTAACGTTTAAATCACCAATTAGCACCACTGGTTTTTCAATTTGTCTGATATAATCCCCAATCTCTTCTTCTAAATCTTGATTGCGCCACTGCCAACCTTGCTTTTCCAAATCATCTTGCTTGCCAAAATCCCCTTGGTTTCCAAAATCCTCTTGCTTTCCAAAATAAAATTGTGGATAGGAGTGAGTAACAATGACTGAAGCGTCTGCCCCAGCAATGCTTAAATCTAATTTGACCAGACCACGATATTTTCCGTATTCCAGAATTTCTGATTCTTGTAATGGTAAACGACTGTATACTTCAATCTGAAGTTCTGGAATACTGATATTATAGGGTAAAACCTCTCTTAAAGCTTCTAATTGTTTAGGCCAAGGGTCTTTAGCTTCTAAAAAAGCAGCAATAGTCGGCTTTTCTTCTTTCACCAGAGCAATAGCATCACCATACTGGGTATTGGAAAACGAGACATTGAACAGAAACAGACCCATGGGTTCACCGGAAGCGCCAAAGCTTAGTTTAGGTATATACCAAGGAATGATTTCTGTCAAGTTAATTAATAAGCAAAATAACGTGACTATCAACCAAAGTTTACGGCGAGTTAGGGCAAAATAACTTAATGGTAACGCCCCTAATACCAGATATTGATGTTTAAAATTAGTAGTTAATTCTAAGTAGATGTTATCTCTAAAAAAATAGCTAGTTATGGAGAGTAAGGTAACAACAATAGTTAAGATTATGAATAGTGATAAAATCCAGTTGTTTAATACCTTAACTAATGGATTATAATTTGAGTTAGTCATAAAGTAGATAGCCGTTTTAAATAGGGTGAGTTACGAAAGTTGTGGATTGTAGGGAACAGGGAACTCAGAGGATATCTGAAAAGTTTTTTGATACTGAATTTTGCCCCCCTGACCCCCCAACTTTGGGGGAAGAGTCAATTTGCTTCTAAAAGTCCCCCAGAATTGGGGGACCAACGGGGGCTTGGATGTAGCAAATGAGACTTCTCAGACAACCTCTCAGAAGTTTCGTGATCTGAAGTTATCTACTCCCTACTCCCTACTCCCTACTCCCTATTCCCTATTCCCAGATCCGCTGTTCCCTTTGCTATTTGATATCAATCCATCTGGGATAGTTGAGCACTAGAATAATAGTGACTCAAAATTTGTAGGTAATTCAATCCCCGACGGGATAAGTTGTAGGCTCCCCACTGACTTAACCCCAATCCGTGACCATAACCACGACCGTTGAATTGGAAACCATTTTCGGTTTTAGACACCGTAAACAGCCTACTTTTCAGACCTAGGATTTTGCGTAATTCCTTGCCCTTAATAGTCTTTGTATTCCTACTGCCTTCTACTTTAAGAGTGATCACCCTGCCTCGGGGTGTCCTCTCCACTGGGGTCATGGCGATAATATTACCAACACCAGGAATCTTCTGGCTCAGTTGACTAGCAGAAAAGGTTTTTGTCCACTGGTAGACTGGTGTGCCCTGATCGTAATCAGGTACACCCTGTAGGTAAGGAATGGGTTCACTCCACCAAATATCTTCTACATTTTCTGTATGTCCTCCAGAGGCAGCATGGAAAACAGCCAGAATCACTTTATTACCATACGTCATTATCTGTCCCGCTGTGGCATTAACCGCTTGATGGGTGGTTACTGTTTCGCTATTTAGACCTTTGTAAACTTGCCAACGCTGGGTATCCCCCACATCATAGATATCACTCTTGGATTTGCTCCGCTGATGGAGCACATAGGAACGAGCCGCTACTGCTTGGGCTTTCAAGGCTTCTATCGGCCAACTGGGACTCATTTCTGCACCAATCACACTATAGAGATAGTGTTCTAAATCAACATGGTTGACTGCTGTTAACTTATTGTCAGAACTAACCAGTCGAGTGCGTCCCCGGTACCAGCGATCGCCTATCCAAACATAACCATTGTCTTTCGGTTCAATCCAGAGGGATTTCCCTTGCCACTGACCTAACTTGATCCCACTACCGTTAGTTTCCGCAGTCATACCTGCCATGGCTTTTAAGTCTCCCACGGCTTGACCTGTCCCATCTCGGACAATGGCTGTGGTGGAACTCCCCAAGGTTACCTGTTTGACTCCCTGCTCAACCGCTACCCGCAGTTCTAGCGCTGCCTGAACTGGTGCGATTAGAACCATCCACAATAAAAAAGAGAGCCACCAATGACGCCCTCCTAGAACAATGATTGACTTGAGCATAGATACAATAAAGATGGGAAAGCCTTTTGATGCCATATTCACTAATTACTGATTACTTATACGAAGACGAATCTTATTTTCCTGATTAACAGCGATTCAATCTTACTCCCAGTTGTTCCAATCAGGCTTCTGTTGTTGAGGCTTGACGGTTAGAGAAAAGTCTAATACTTAATTCCTCTAAGACTTTCAACCCTCGTAGGGAACCTCGAATTAGTCTAGTAGCTGCTATTGGTTGCTTTAGCATACCCATGGCTAAGGGCAAGGGTTTCAGTGACCCATCAGCACTAATCGCTGGGGTGAGGTCTGGGATATTGTAGTTGCTATCATCACTAATTACTCTTACCATTGCTACAGCAAATCCTTTGGGATTAAGTACCGATAGGGTAGCAAATCCTTCCATATCAACTACATCAGCTTGGTAGCTCTGACCCAGTTGACGCTTTTCTAAGCTAGAGCAAATTATGCGATCGCTACTCAATCCTCTGACTAAATTAGCCTTGTTGCCCAGTTGCTGCTGAACTAAGCTAGTCAGTTGGCTACAGCACTGTTGCACCAGTGGTTCAGGTCTATCTTGGTTTCGCTGGATAGCAACACAATCGTTATACACAACAATATCACCAACGGAATAGTTAGGAGATAAGCTGCCACACAATCCCATCAGTAGTACTTTAGGTGGGGAGTGCTCAGGAAAATTTGTGGTGGTTTGTAACCATGTTTCTAGATACTTAGTTACAGGCTCTTCTCCTATCGGAATAGATAGAATCAGAGGTAATGGACGACCAGTAATCTGCTTGATTCCTCGACAAATTGCTTGATATTCTGCTCCTTGGGGAGCAAGAATGATCGTGACCGGAATAGTTGCTTGGCAAAGGTTCATAATTTAGGAAAGGCAACAGGGAACAGGGAATAGGGAATTAATTCTGTGTAGGTGCTTCTATGAGTTTAAATAAACCAAAACGGCCAACAATTTGGGCAACAGCTCTAGTTAGTTTGATCTCAGTAGGACTAATTACGCCCCAGGCCACTGTGGGACAAACTACCATTACCCAACAACAGGAGTCAGCACAAGAACAACTAACCAAAGCTAAGCAACTGACTCAACAAGTCATTGATCTTAATGAGCAAGGGAAATACTCCGAAGCGATTCCCCTCGCCCAGGAAGCTTTGAGGATTCGACAGCAAGTGCTCGGTGAAGAACACGCAGATGTGGCAGAAAGCCTGAATAATCTGGCGGAACTCTATCGTGAAATAGGAAAGTACGAACAAGCTGAACCCTTGTTAACCGACGCCTTGGAGATGAGAAGACGGTTGCTGGGGGATGAACACCCAGATGTGGCAGAAAGCCTGAATAATCTCGCGGTACTTTACCAATCCATGGGAAGCTACGAACAAGCTGAACCCTTGTTAACCGACGCCTTGGAGATGAGAAGACGGTTGCTGGGGGATGAACACCCAGATGTGGCAGAAAGCCTGAATAATCTAGCTTTACTTTACCAATCCATGGGAAGCTACGAACAAGCTGAACCCTTGTATATCCAAGGGTTGGAGATGAGAAGACGGTTGCTGGGGGATGAACACCGAGATCTGGCAGAAAGCCTGAATAATCTGGCGGGACTCTATCGATCCATGGGAAGGTATCAACAGGCAGAACCCTTGTATACCGAAGCCTTGGAGATGAACAGACGGTTGCTGGGGAACGAACACCCATCTGTGGCATCAAGCCTCAATAATCTGGCTTTACTCTACCAATCCATGGGAAGGTATCAACAGGCGGAACCCTTGTTAACCCAAGCCTTGGAAATGTGGAGACAGTTGCTGGGTAACGAACACCCAAATGTGGCAATTAGCATCAATAATCTGGCGGCACTCTACCAAGCTATGGGAAGGTACCAACAGGCCGAACCCTTGTTAACCGAAGCCTTGGAGATGACGAGACGGTTGCTGGGGGACGAACACCCTGATGTGGCAATTAGCATCAATAATCTGGCTTTACTCTACCAATCCATGGGAAGGTACCAACAGGCCGAACCCTTGTATACCCAAGCCTTGGAGATGTATAGACGGTTGCTGGGGCAGGAACACCCTGATGTGGCAAAAATTCTCAATAATCTGGCTTTACTCTACCAATCAATGGGAAGATACCAACAGGCGGAACCCTTGTATACCCAAGCCTTGGAGATGTATAGACGGTTGCTGGGGCAGGAACACCCTGATGTGGCTACCAGCCTCAATAATCTGGCGGCACTCTACCAATTAATGGGAAGGTACCAACAGGCCGAACCCTTGTATAGCCAAGCCTTGGAGATGAACAGACGGTTACTGGGTAAAGAACACCCAGATGTGGCAAAAAGCCTCAATAATCTGGCTTTACTCTACCAATTAATGGGAAGGTACCAACAGGCGGAACCCTTGTATACTCAAGCATTGGAGATGTATAGACGGTTGCTGGGGGACGAACACCCTGATGTGGCTACCAGCCTCAATAATCTGGCGGCACTCTACCAATTAATGGGAAGATACCAACAGGCGGAATCCTTGTATACTCAAGCATTGGAGATGTGGAGACGGTTACTGGGGAACCAACACCCTGATCTCGCAAAAAGCCTCAATAATCTGGCGTTCCTCTACCAATTAATGGGAAGGTACCAACAGGCCGAACCCTTGTTAACCCAAGCCTTGGAGATGTGGAGACGGTTACTGGGTAAAGAACACCCAAATGTGGCAACCAGCCTGAATAATCTGGCTTTACTCTACCAATCAATGGGAAGATACCAACAGGCGGAACCTTTGTATACCCAATCCTTGGAGATGAACAGACGGTTACTGGGGCAGGAACACCCAGATGTGGCAAAAAGCCTCAATAATCTGGCGGCACTCTACCAATTAATGGGAAGGTACCAACAGGCTGAACCCTTGTATACCCAAGCCTTGGAGATGTGGAGACTGTTACTGGGTAAAGAACACCCAGATGTGGCAAAAAGTCTCAATAATCTGGCTTTACTCTACCAATCCATGGGAAGGTACCAACAGGCGGAACCCTTGTATACCGAATCCTTGGAGATGTATAGACGGTTGCTGGGGGACGAACACCCTGATGTGGCAGCCAGCCTCAATAATCTGGCGGGACTCTACCAATCCATGGGAAGATACCAACAGGCGGAACCCTTGTATACTCAAGCTTTGGAGATGTATAGACGGTTGCTGGGGGATGAACACCCAGATGTGGCATTAAGCCTCAATAATCTAGCGGCACTCTACCAAGCTATGGGAAGGTACCAACAGGCGGAACCCTTGTATACCCAATCTTTGAAGATGTGGAGACGGTTGCTGGGCAAGGAACACCCATCTGTGGCTACCAACCTCAATAATTTAGCTATTTTACATCACAGTCAAGGAAACATTGAGCAAGCCCTAGAGTTTCTCGAAGCAGGATTAGACATCCAAGAACTCAATCTAGAACGTAATCTGGTCGCTGGTGCTGAAAAGCAAAAACGAGACTACATCAAAACTATTTCTGGCACAAGAGATAGAGCTATTTCTCTACACCATTACTCAGCTCCTGATGATGAAAGAGCAGCTGGTCTAGCGTTAACAACTATCCTACGTCGAAAAGGTCGTTTACTCGATTTCTTGACCCATAGTCAGCAACTGTTGCGTAAACGCTTAGATTTCCAAAGCCAAAAATTACTAGACCAACTAAACAATACTCGCACCCAACTTGCTAACCTGACCTACAACCGACCAGAGAATCTTCCCCTTGAAGAATATCGTAATCAACTCGATGAATTAACTAATCAGGAACAGCAACTAGTCGCAAAAATTAGTCGGCGCAGTCGTGAATTTGCCCAAATCAATCAACCAGTCACCATCGAAACTATTCAACAACTGATTCCATTGGATACGGCACTGGTAGAATTTGTAGAGTACAAACCCTACAATCCCCAAAAGAGTAGCTTTGGTAATCCCCGTTATGCCGCCTATGTACTCCGTTCTCAAGGCGCACCCCAAGGCATTGATTTAGGGGAAGTAGATGGGTTGAAACCTCTGTGGGAGATACTTGAATTATCCCTTCAAACCGTATATCTTCCCACCCCTAAGGTAAAACAAGCAGCCCGCAATGTGGATCAGAAGCTGATGGCGAAAGTCCGTCCTTTGTTGGGAGATAGCCGCAGGATTTTACTGTCTCCAGACGGCTACCTCAACCTGATCCCCTTTGAAGCTTTAGTAGATGAAGACAACCGGTATTTAGTAGAAAGCTATGGTTTTACTTACCTCACTTCCGGTAGGGATTTACTGAGATTATCCAATCCTAATCCCAAGCTCACCCAACCAGTACTTTTGGGAGCACCAGATTTTGAGAATTCCGCTCAAACTACTGCCCTTGGGGAGGAAAACCAGATAGTAGCAACTCGCAGCTTACGTCAATTCAATCCTTCCGAGTTGAGCTTATCCCCTTTACCTGGTGCTCTTGAGGAAGTAAATGCGATCGCAAAGATGCTGGGTGTAGAGCCGTTGTTGGGTGCTGAAGCTAATGAAGCAGCATTAAAACAGGTTACTCGTCCGAGAATACTACATATTGCTACCCATGGTTTCTTCCAAGAAAGACCTGATTCGGAAGAGTTTACGTCAGGGGATAATGCCTTACTTAGCTCAGGGTTAGCATTAGCAGGAATTAACAACAACCAGCCAGACAATGATCTAGAAGATGGCATCTTTACAGCCTTAGAAGCAACGGGATTAAATTTATCAGGTACAAAGCTAGTGGTGTTATCAGCTTGTAATACTGGCTTAGGCAATATCAGTGCTGGAGAAGGAATCTATGGGTTGCGTCGAGCGTTGGTAATTGCCGGATCAGAAAGCCAAGTCATTAGTTTGTGGAACGTGGATGATCAGATGACGAAGTATCTAATGGTGTCTTATTATCAAGGATTGCAGGATAACCAAGGGCGTTCTGAGGCTTTGCGAAGGATTCAGTTGCAAATGCTAGGAAGTCCAGAGTATCAGCATCCCATTTATTGGGCGAGTTTTATTCCTTCTGGTAATTGGCGTTCTATGGGTGGAGAGTAGGGAATCGGGAGTCGGGAATCGGGAGTCGGGAATCGGGAGTCGGGAGTCGGGGTAAGTATTGAGCAATCAGCTGTCAGCAGTCAGCTTGATGAATCCTGACAGCGAACCCTTGGCTGGTGCGTTACGGTGCGGGCTATCCCAACACTGGCTACGAGGTTTAACATCAGAGCAAGCCCGCCCCTAACACACCCTACACTACTCCCGGTCATCCCTTGGCTGGTGCGTTACGGTGCGGGCTATCCCAACACTGGCTACGAGGTTCAACATCACGGCAAGCCCGCCCCTAACACACCCTACGCTACTAACCTTGGCCAATAGGCCACGCTACGCGAACAACCTTCAACCTTCAACCCTCTAACCTTCAACCATTCCCTACTCCTGGTCAACCCTACGATTCTTCACCGATAGGCTCACCTAAATCAAAAACAATCACGAATTTAGCATCCGGCATCAGCCTTTTCAGAGCTTGCATATGGCCCTCCGCATTGGAACGGTTGCGGAACCGACGAACAACAACCCGTTGCATCTTGGGCAACAGGCGAACGATTGCCCACGGATGTAGGCGATTTGCATAAGTCATAATAAATCAGGTCTTCTTTTATAGGGGATTCAAAGCCAGCCCGGTGACTGTGGTAAATCTTGAGGCTGGCTTTTGTCATGGCACATTGCTAGTGTTTTATGATTGGGTAAATCGGCAAGATTACTCTCGCTTCGTCCCCTTGGCACCGTGCGAACAAGTCTCCAAGTACACGGCGCGACCAATTCCAATTAACTCACTTTTCATTGCTACTTATTTCTCCTTCTT
>NZ_JAAHIE010000304.1:0-8924 GCF_010671945.1 Moorena sp. SIO4E2 | reverse complement strand
TATCCCCCAGTAAAGCATCTTGAGGAATTAAGTAACCAGCCGGACCATCATCCCCATTGAGAGCGACTCCATGACCAGCAAAGTAAAATAATAAGCGGTCATTTTCAGTGACTTTTTCGGGTAAGGTTTTTTCTAAAAATTTGTTAAAGTTAGACAGAGTTGCCACTTCGTCTAGGCATTCCCAGACTTCGTAATCATGCTTTTTGCGGAGAATTTCCACTAATTTTTTGGCATCGTTTACGGCAGTGTTCAGGGGAGAAATGCCGTTTGTGTAGTTATTGATACCGATGATCAAGGCGAGATTGCGGGAGAACATGTTATTCTACAAGCACTTAGAAAGATAACTTGAATACTCTTGATTGTTAGCATCAAATTTTGGCAAATATATTTTTTTATAGCAGTCGCCAGCGATGCAGCGCGGTCTTGGGGAGCCAGTGCGGTCTTGGGGGTCTCCCCCATGAGCAACTGGCGTGGTTTCCACGGGGCTTACAAGGTGCGGACGCAGGTTCCGCACACAGCCCCTCCCCATGAGCGACTGCATCAAGACAGGGCAGTTAGAACATGACAAAAGTATTAAACCTAAGTAAGCGCAAGACTTTGACTCTCTTGGTGCGCATTCTGATGGTGATTAGAAATCACCAGGGTCGCACCGCTTCTGACTTCTGACTTCTGACTTCTGACTTCTGCTATATGTGGGCGGTATAATCACGCTCACACAGCAGTGGGATGCTCCCTATTTATTCCCCAAGATAATCTTTTGACTTTACGCAGAAATTAGTATTTTCGTAATAAATCTTTACCTATTGAGTTTGCAGGGTAACCTCATATTATTTTGTATTACAAACTACAGATAAAAGTTTTTTGATAGTATGTAAAACCGGAAATCTGCTGAATCAATGTCAATAAGCGGCCTCCATTATCAATAATCCCGAGATGATTGATAATCTGATTTGAGAAAACCGTTTTGAAAAATCCTAATGGCTAAAACCCTAGTAATATCATGTCGGCATAATTACCCTTAATAAAAATTTCCCCCATCTGACCATCTGACCATCTGACCATCTCCCGAGACTTCCCACCCTCCCCACCCTCCCTCACTTGGGTAGGTTTTTTACCTAGCAGGGCGAGTACGTACTGGCATTGGGAATAAATTTCGGAAAATATGTCGGAAAATCTCCCAGAATTTCCACCGATTACCGACCCATCTCCCGCTCTTCCCCTCCTGGTCGGGGTTAGGGGTGGGTTCCGATTAGCCATTCCCCATTCCCCATTCCCCATTCCCCATTACCCATTACCCATTACCCATTCCCCATTCCCCATTCCCCATTACCCATTCCCTATTACCTATCTCCAAAGTAAAAAACCTACCCTTGTCAGCCCCGCGCCCGGGTCCCAAAATTGATGGGTATTCAACCAGACTTGATATATAGCAGTCGCCAGGGCAGTTAGGACATGACAAAAGTCTCACACCCTTTGTAAGCGATGCAGAGGTGCGACCCGTGGCGAATTTAATTCGCCAACGGAAAGCGCACCTAAGCGGTCTTGGGGGTTTCCCCCACTCGCTATTGCATCAAGAAGCGCAAGAGTTTGACTTCTGACAAATGACTTCTGACTTTTGACTTCTGCTATAAGTCGGTCAATCATGCTTCGCTCTTCCGAGTAGTAAACAGACTTTTCAAACACCATTCGATCAACCAAGTGATTAACTGGAGGTGATCTGAGTGTTACCTGAGTAGCATTTCCGGGAATTCTAGAGATGTAATCCCTAAAATAGGCTGTAGGAAACTATGCTGTATGGAAATTCTCAATTGAATGCAAGACAACTGACCTAAAGGTCGGGTAAAAGCAGAATGGGCAAAGGAAAAAGGGACAATAGCACTCCACCCTTCTCCCTTGACCGTTGAATTTTTCCTGACTAGGGCGGTAAGCATTCAGCGGTCAGCGGTCAGCGGTCAGCTAATCAACGGTCGGTAGTAAACAAGCTGGGGGTGCTGGTACGGCTGCTTGAAAATCTCTGCTGGTTTTACTGATCCGACCCAGTCCAGTTAAAGATTAATCTTCGGGTGGGCAGTGCCTACCAACGCCCTTTGCAAGGTTCATTATCTGTCTGGTGCACTGCCCACCCGACATCAACTACAGGAACTACTTGAGCCAAATCAGAAGCGCCATCACCAAGATTAAACAAGATTAAATCAGTATAGCTATCACAATTACTATATCTAAAAACTTCAAGGGAGAGATGATGTTACAATTCCCAAACTATCAAATTAAACTTCTAGAAGAACTAGAAGCTGGTGTTAGTACAGTTGTTTATCGCGGCTATCACCAGCAACAGCAAAGACCAGTTATTATTAAACTTATCAAATCGGACTATCCCTCCCTTAAAGAGATTAGCAGCTTACGACAAGAATATACAATCTCCCAAGCTATTGATTGTGAAGGCATTGTCAAATGCTACGGTCTGGAAAACGATAATAATGGATTGGCGTTGATATTTGAAGATTTTGGGGGTCAATCCCTCAAGCACTTGATCAACTCTCACACCATGACTATCAAGGACTTTCTGCGGATAGCTATTTCTCTAGTAGAAACCTTGGATGAGCTGCACAAAGTCCCGATTATTCATAAAGATATTAACCCCTCTAATATCATCATCAATCCGGAAACAGGACAAGTTAAAATCACTGACTTGGGCATTGCCTCGCGCCTGTCTCTAGAGAATCCCACCACTAGCAATCCTAATTGGCTGGAAGGGACTCTTGCCTATATTTCACCGGAGCAAACCGGGAGGATGAACCGCTCCATTGACTACCGCAGCGACTTCTATTCCTTAGGTGCCACCTTTTACGAAATGCTAACGGATCGGGTACCCTTTATCACCACCGATCCCATGGAATTGATTCACCATCATCTGGCTCAATATCCTGTCCCTCCTCATCAGCTTAATCCAGAAATTAGTGAAGTAGTTTCATTGATTGTGATGAAACTCCTAAGGAAAAATGCTGAAGACCGATACCAAAGTGCTGCTGGACTAAAGGTTGACCTAGAAACCTGTCTATCCCAACTACAAACCACCGGAAAAATTGAAACCTTCACTCCCGGGACCTATGACATCGGGAGCCGACTGCTCATCCCTCAAAAACTCTATGGTCGGGAAGGGGAAGTAGCCACCCTGATGGAGGCCTTTGAACGAGTCAGTGTTGGAGCCACTGAGTTGATGCTGGTATCCGGTTACTCAGGGATTGGTAAAACCTCAGTGGTCAATGAAGTTCATAAACCAATTGTCAAAGCGCGAGGGTATTTTATTAGTGGTAAATTTGACCAGTTTAAGCGGAATAGTCCTTACGCTGCCCTGCTGGAGGCATTTAGGGGATTAATTCGGCAACTGTTGACAGAACCGGCTCAAACACTAGGGATTTGGAAACAGAATTTATTACATGCTCTGGGTGCCAATGGCAAGGTCATTATTGATGTCATTCCCGAAGTGGAACTGATTATCGGTGAACAGCCGGAAGTGCCCCAACTCGGAGCATCGGAATCCCAAAACCGATTTTTACGGGTGTTTCAACAATTCATCGGTGTCTTTGCCCAACCCCAACATCCCCTGGTGCTCTTCCTTGATGATTTACAGTGGGCAGATTTAGCTTCATTAACGTTGCTCCAGACCTTAATGACGAACTGCGATCGCAACTATTTGTTAATCATTGGAGCTTATCGAGATAACGAAGTCAGTCCGACCCATCCCTTGATTCAAACCATTGAGAAAATTCAAGAAACTGACTCGGTCATAGATCAGATCAAGATTGAGCCGTTACGGAAACAATACGTTCAGCAATTAGTAGCTGATACTCTCAATGACACCCAAGGGAAAAACCAGACCAAACCCCTAGCAGAGCTATTATTCCATAAAACCCAAGGTAATCCCTTCTTCTTGACCCAACTGCTCAAAACCCTCTATTCAGAAAACTTGCTGAGTTATGACGTCACCAGTGGCAGCTGGCAGTGGGATATTGATCAAATTCAAGCCATTGGCATCACTGATTATAACGTGGTGGAACTGATTGCCAGAAGTATTGGCAAGCTACAAGAAACCACCCAGCAGGTTTTAAAATTGGCAGCTTGTCTGGGCAATCAGTTTAACTTAGAGATGCTAGCCATTGTCAATGAAGACTCAACCATTATCACTGCTACTCAGCTCTGGGAGGCACTACAGATCGGTTTGATTCTGCCGTTGAGTGATAGTTACAAAATTCCTCTGCTATTTGAACAGGAGGAATCCGCAGATTTTGGCCTCAGTGATGTCAAGGTTAACTACAAATTTTTACATGACCGGGTGCAGCAAGCCGCCTACTCTCTGATTCCGGAATCCGACCAACAAGCAACCCACCTAAAAATTGGCAAATTGTTGCTGAACCATACCACTCCAGAGGCACGGGAAGAGAATATCTTTGCCTTGGTTAACCAACTCAATTTTGGCACGGACTTACTCACCGCTCAGTGGGAAAAAGATGAGCTAGCTCAACTCAATCTGATCGCGGGTCAGAAAGCCAAGGCCGCAGCCGCTTATGCCAGCGCTCTCAAGTATCTGAATGTAGGTCTAGGACTCCTACCAGCAGATACCTGGACTGACAACTATGACTTCACCCTTGCTTTGTATCTAGAAGTGGTGGAAGCGGAATACCTCAACAGCAATTTTGACCAATCAAACCTCTTGGCTAGAGTGGCTCTGGAACAAGCCAAAACCCAATTAGATCAAGTCAAGGTGTATGAACTAAAAATCCACGGTTATATTGCTCAAAACCAAATGCAAGTCGCCCTGGATACGGGGCTACAGGTTCTAGACATGCTCGGGATTCCACTGGAGCAAGACCCCCCCAAAGACCTGATTAGTGAGGATTTGGCTGACCTACCAGAAATGACTGACCTGACTAAACTAGCAGCCATGGGGATCTTAAAGTCTGTAGGAACCCCTGCTTTTGTTGCTAATCCGGCATTGTATCCACTGCTGATCTTTACACAAATCAATCTATGTATCAACCATGGGAATTCACATCTGTCTACGAACACCTATATTTCTTACGCCATGATCTTGTGTGGATTTATGGGAGATATCGATGGTGGCTATACATTTGGTCAACTGTCTTTGATGCTGTTAGAGCAATTGGATGCTGAGGAGTTCAAATCAATAGTATTAGATCTTTTTAATGGTCATATCAGACACTGGAAAGAGCATCTGAAGGAAACCCTAAACCCCTTACTAGAGGCGTTTAACAGCGGTCTTGAAACCGGAGAGCTAACCTATTCCGGTTTTGCTGCCCTCAACTACTGTACCAACCTATTGTTTGTGGGAGATGATCTCGACCTTGCTGCTCAGAAGTATGGGCAGTATCTGGAGTGGCTGCAAAAAAGGAAGCTAGACTATCATGTTATTTATGGTCAAATCGGCAAACAATTAACCTTAAATTTACTCGGTAAATCTGACGATCCCTGTCAGTTAATTGGGGAAGACTTTAATGAATTAGAAATGCTTCCCATTTTAAGAGAACAGAATAATGGAACGTCTCTGTTTTATCTATATCTTGCCAAATCGATTCTGTTTTATTGGTTTAAACAACCCGAGCAAGCTATTGCTCAGGCCAGGGCAGCAGAGCAATACGCACAATCTGTCGCTGGCTTGATTCTTGTTGCTGAGCACAATTTCTACTATTCTCTAGCGCTTTTGGCTCACTATCCCCATGTCGAGCCACAGCAGCAAGGTGAATACCTGACCCAAGTAGCAGCTAATCAGGAAACCCTGAAAACCTGGGCATACCATGCTCCATCAAACTTCAAACATAAATACGAGCTAGTGGAGGCAGAGAAAGCACGAGTTTTAGGGCAACACTGGCAAGCCATGGAACGTTATGACCAAGGGATTGAAGGAGCAGCGGACCAGGACTATATCCAGGAAGAAGCACTAGCCAATGAACTAGCAGCAGAGTTTTATCTCTCTTGTGGCAAACGAAAGATCGCCCAGGCTTACTTGACTGATGCCTACTATGGATACAGTCGCTGGGGAGCTCTGGCAAAAGTGAGAGACTTAGAATCAAGATACCCCCAACTCCTTAGCAAAATTACCGCCCAACCAACAACGAAAGTTCCACTAGATTCCATAACCAACTCAACGATAGCAGTAAGTTTAAACGCCCTGGATTTATCTGACGTGATCAAGGCATCTCAAGCCATTTCAGAAGAAATAGTTTTCGAGAATTTACTGGACAAATTGATGCAGATTCTCCTGACTAATGCTGGAGCGAAAAAGGGGTTTATCATTTTGTCAAAAGACGATAAATTGATTATAGAAGCGGCAGGAACAGTGGTTAATAATGGAGTAACATTCCGGGAGTCAATCCCAGTTACCATTACTCAGCATTTGCCCATATCCGTGATTAATTATGTGGCTATCAATAAAGAAAATTTACTTTTAAATAATCTTGTTAATAACTCTACTTTTGCTGATGATATATACATCATAAATAATCAGCCCAAGTCAGCTGTGTGTTTGCCACTTCTCCGGAAAAACAATCTGATTGGTATGGTGTACTTAGAAAATAATATGGTTTCTGGAAATTTTACCAATGAACACCTAGAAGTGTTAAGCCTTCTGTGTAATCAAGCGGCAATTTCTTTGGAAAATGCTACGCTTTACCAGACTTTGCACGAAGTTCAAGTTAGGGAGCGACTGGAAAAACAGATTCGCAAATCTCTGGAAAGAGAAAAGGAACTCACTGAACTCAAATCTCGATTTATCTCTATGACTTCCCACGAGTTCCGCACCCCCCTAACCACTATTATGGGGGTTACTGAAATCTTCAAATATTACAGCCAGAATTGGACTGATGAGAAAAAACAAAACTATCTAGATCGGATTCAAGTCAATGTCAAACATATGCTCCACATGTTGGATGACGTGTTGGTAGTCAATAAAGCTAATGCTGGAAAACTAAAATTTAACCCTGCACCATTAAATTTACTTGAATTCTGTCGTGATTTAGTCGAAGATATCGAACTAGGTATTGACACCCAACAAAGCATTGTTTTTTCTATTCAATGTGAATGCCCAGAGGTTAATTTTGATGAAAAACTGCTCAGACACATCTTGATAAATTTGCTCTCAAATGCCACTAAATATTCCCCCAATGACAGCACCATAAACTTTGACTTGATTTGTCAGCAAGAAGAGGTTATATTCAAGATTAAAGACCAGGGTATTGGTATCCCAGAAGAAGACCAAAAGCAACTGTTTGAGTCATTTCATCGATGCAATAATGTGGGTAATATTCCAGGAACTGGACTTGGACTTGCAATTGTAAAACAGTCTGTGGAAGTACACGGTGGTGAAATTACGGTAAATAGCCAAGTTGGTATTGGGACAACCTTTACTGTCACCATTCCACTGTACTCCCCTGCAGTACCAGAGCAAGTACAAAGACCGAGAGCTGTTTGCCAGTTGGCAGTTGGCAGTTGATCCTAATAGTAATTAGGATTATGCCTAGAACAAAGGATTAATTTTACTTAGTCTTTAAAAGCGTTTATCAATGTTAAGTTGTTTAAGGATAAAATGATCTATGTCGCAGATTTTAGTTATTGAAGACGAGGAAGATATCCGTAGCATTGTTGTTGAAATACTTCGGGCAGAAAATTTCGATGTTATTCAAGCAGAAAATGGTGAAATAGGTGTGGAATTGGCGAAAAAAGAAAGTCCTGATTTGATTATTTGCGATATTAAAATGCCGAAACTGGATGGTTATGGTGTAATGATTCAGTTACAAGAAATTCCATCCACCCAGACAATTACCTTGATTTTTATTACGGCTAAATCTACAAAATCTGATCTGCGTATGGGGATGGAACTGGGCGCAGATGATTATCTGACCAAGCCATTTACTAGAGATGAATTATTAGGAGCAGTCACAACCCGCATAGCCAAGCAGATGGCTTTTGAGCAAGAATCTCAGAAACAGGTCGATGAATTGCGAGATTGCATTACTCATGCACTACCTCATGAGTTGCGTACTCCTCTCAATGGTATTTTGAATCTTGCCCAATTCCTCATAGAAGACTATGATACTATAGATCGTGATGAAGCTATGGACATGCTTCAGCAAATTTGTGTCTCTGGGGAACGTTTATATCGGCTCACCCATAATTTTTTACTCTATGCAGAACTAGCGCGAATCGAGCAACAACCTAAGCAAGCCAGGAAGCTGATTAATTATGGAGAGCAAAGTTTTACTAGAACAATTATCCAAGACCTTGCTATGCAAAAATTTAAGAAGGTAAACCGGAAAGACGATTTGCACTTAGAACTGCAAGAAGCAGTTGTAAAAATTTCCCAATCAAAATTCACTAAAATTGTTGAAGAAATCATTGATAATGCCTTGAAGTTTTCCGACCTTGGTAAGCCGATTCAGATTCAGAGTTATTTTCAGGATAATCACTTGAATCTTTTGGTGATCGATCAGGGACGAGGCATGACACCAACTCAAATTGCTAAACTCGGAGCCTATATGCAATTTGATCGTAAACTATACGAACAACAAGGCTCTGGATTAGGGTTGATTATTGCCAAACTGCTAACTGAATTACACGGTGGAGAATTAAACATAAGCAGTTTCCCAGTAAAACAAACAATTGTCCATATTATGCTTCCAGGAAAATTATCAATTTAAGGATTGATTGTTGATTGTTGATTGTTGATTACTAAAGTTTTTTTTAAACTTTAATTGCTCAGGGTTCATCTATAATATCACGTATCCTCTAAGAGGTTGTCTGAAAAGTCTCATTTGCTACATCCAAGCCCCCTAAATCCCCCAATTTTGGGGGACTTCTACCAGCAAATTGATTCTTGTTCCCCCCAGAATTGGGGGGCTAGGGGGGCAAAA
>NZ_JAAHIE010000303.1:0-8931 GCF_010671945.1 Moorena sp. SIO4E2 | reverse complement strand
AATCATTACTAAGGTCAATTTTTTGCCATTGCTCTAAACAATAGCGCCGATGTTTTTCCAAGGCTACTATTTCTAGAGAAGCTGCTGCTGCCTGTATTACCATCGGGGCTCGCAAAATATCTTCTGTACAGGTTTCGTCAAGATGAAATAGATGGGCGACTTGAGTCATTTCCCTAGGAAATTGTAAACTCCGGTCTTGTAAACGGGAGATTAGCTGTTCAGGGGTGGTAGTGTAAAATTGTGTCCCTATCCCTTGCAGTTCAATAATTTGTTGCCACAAGAATCGATGATGAGAAAGACTAAACAGTAAATCTCCCTGGTCTAGAGTATCAATAATTGTTTGTCGATACTCCGGACAATGTAAATAAATCCGTAATAGTAAGGCTTCGGCTCGTTCTAAAAGGGTACGTTCTTTACCAACAGGTAGGTTTGAGTCTTGATTACCCTGTTGTTTGGTTTTCTTTAACCGAGGTGGGGATTTCTTAAAGGCAGCTCTCAGGGGTTTTTGGAGTTGAGTTTGGAAATTTTCGATGTATAGAGATACTAGTTTCCCTTGTCCTTGACTGAGAATTTGAGCACAGTAGTTAATATAATAAGTGAGCTGATTAATGTCCTCCAGTTGCTTGAGTAACTTAACCATCGCTTGGGCGACTTGCTGAAATTGATCGGCTTGTTGGAGGTCTTTGCCAATCAGGAGTTGATTAATCTGCCAATCCAGCCACAAGGGAGCATTGAGCAACAGTTGTCGGTATTGTTCCGTAGCGTCAGGAGCAGATTTTAGGAATTCATCGGCATCTTTGCCATCAGGTAGGTTGAGTACCCGTAGCTGGACAAGCCCTTGGTAAGCTAGGTTAGCAATTTCTCCAATAGCTCTTTGGGCAGCAGTGGTACCAGCAGCATCCGCATCAAAGTTGAGCACAATTTGCTTCGATTCAGTATAGCGCGATAGTTGCCGGACTTGATCTAAACTAAAAGCGGTACCAAGGGAGGCGACTATATTAGTAATTCCTGCAGCATGGAGTGCGATCGCATCAAAATATCCTTCCACCACTACAGCTTGGTCTTGCTTGGTAATGGAATTACGAGCTTTATCTAGGGCAAAGAGGGTTTTACTTTTATCAAACAGGGGAGTTTCTGGAGAGTTGAGGTATTTCGGTTGCTCATCCCCGAGACTTCTAGCACCAAAGCCAATTACTCGACCTTGGGTGTCGTGGATCGGAATCATAATGCGATCGCGAAAGCCATCATAATACCCACCATTGTCCCTAGGCTTAATCAATCCCGCTTGCTCAACTAGCTTAACTGGCTTCCGTTTGTGTTCCACCAGATAACGGTAGATGGTTTGCCAACTAGCTGGAGCATACCCTAGCTCGAAAGTAATGATGGTTTCCTCACTCAGACCCCTTTGACCGCGCAAGTACTCTAGGGCCTGCTGTCCTTGGGGTTGTCTGAGGGCATGTTGATAGAAAGCTGTGGCTAAGGCCAGAATCTCGTAGAGTTGCTCTTGTAGAGAAAGTTGCCGTTGTAATTGCTCCCGCTGTTCCGGTTGCAGGGTTTGGACTGGCACCTGGTAGCGCTGTGCCAAATCCAGCACCACATCCGAGAAGGAGTGCTTGCCAATCTCCATCAGGAATTTAATCGCATTCCCTCCAGCTTGGCAGCCGAAGCAGTAATAGAGTTGTTTAGAGGGACTGACAGTGAAACTGGGAGTTTTTTCCTCATGGAAGGGACAGAGACCGACATGGTCTCTGCCACGCTTACGCAATACCACATGCTCCGAGATCACATCCACAATGTCAGACCGTTCCTTAACTGCTTCAATAGTGTTTGGGTGTAGCCGTGGAATGTTCATTGCTGGATTACGTGGTTACAATCGGTCAGGGTGTTCTTTATTGTCCCACCATACTCAAACCCTAAAAAACATGCCTGAGGTTTAGTGCCATTGCAGTATGACGACTGTGGGCAAGACTTGACACAAGATGCTGTTTCAGATCTTGGTCAAAAAGTCAAGATCCATGGGATCTGTTTTTAGCCAGTTGATCGGTGAAAGGCTACTAACACTACCCCCAAAGAATTAGGATTAATGACCCGACAGCCACACGACCAATTTGCGAAACAGTATCTCACGGAGTTGCTAACACCTCATGGTCAGGTGCAAATCAGCCGGGAAGTAACCAGTGAAGTTCGTCAAGTCGATATTTGGTTTCTACCAGCACCTTCGACATCCACACCACCCCAGGTTTTAGGATTGCTCGGTCAGATGGCATCAACTGCCTGTTTATTGGAACCGTTCCGCAATGCCACAGGGATCATGGCGGTGCGTAATTGTCTGCTAAAGTTGTTTGCCCTGTATGGTGAGCTGCAGCGCCAGGCACGACGAGAGGTGCGACCCGTGGCGAATTTAATTCGCCAAGGTCAAGCGCACCTAAGAAAAATTCTGTCAGTGAAACCGACTTGACCTGTTTATGGATTCTGTCTCCTTACTGTTCAACCAAGCTGTTGAATGGTTTTCCTGCCAAACTTAATGATTCCGGTAATTGGATTGAGGGAGTCTATTTTTTGCCTGAGTTGTTCAAGACAGCCCTGGTGGCCATTAACCAGCTACCGGTTACAGAAGAAACCCTCTGGTTGAGAGTTTTGGGACGCGATCGCGTAGCGTGCGCGTAGCGCAATCGCACTCAAACCCAAGCCATTAATGAGTTGGTAGCACTACCGGTCGGACACCCTTTACTAGGGGACGCGCAAGTCGAAAGCCCCGCGTTTTTAAACCGGGTCAGAAGTTACCGCAAGAATAGGGCAGCCTTTACGGTTGGTCGGCTATGAGCAAAAGGGTTAAAACTTTATAATTAAGGCTGCCCTATTCTAAGGTTTCGTCTCCGGGATGAAGACTCGCAGCGACTTTAGTCGCCGAGTTGACAATACTTTAGCGCTATAGTATAATTCAAGCATAGGGTACAGGCTGAAAAACCGAGGCTGAGCCGGGAGAGAAACCCGTAACTTATTGACCTTAAAGTAGTAATGCCCGGAGGGTAGGGAAAGTCCTCCTTAAAAACCCAACCATCAACTAACAATTGGTGTGTGAACCCAGCAAGAAAGATAACACTTTGAAAAAAAATGGTACGGCGGGGCACGCCGAAACCAAGTGAAACAGGGAAGCAAGGGACTTTATAAGGCACTTCTCAAAAAGTAACTAAACGCTATCGCGAGACCAGCCCGCTGGGTCTTTCGTAAACTGAACTAGAATCTTGGTCTTGACGGGATATTGGTTTAGGTATTGCCGCAAGGATACGGAGGTTTAAGGCCGGTCGTAGATCTAGGAATCCCCGCGTCTTTAGACCGGGGAGTGTCAAGAGGCAACATCTTAGAGATTCTGGCCAACTGGCGCATCGCTTTCTTATCCCCCACACCCCACACCCGGTCAACCCACACCCCACACCTGAGGTCTTTGTTAAAAACCTACCCCTGTGAGGGGGTTAGGGGTGGGTGCCAATGCCCTTGCGCGTAGCGCTATAAAAGCTGACTGCTCAGAAGCTGATCGCTGAATTATTACAGCTAGAGTGTATCTGTTTAACCATTTAAAGGTAACTTGTCAACTGCTATTTCTTCCTGATTAAATTAATTTTTTTTAAAAGTTTTGCTAGATCAATAAAAATCTAGTAAATCCCCAAATTGTTCACAAAATATTAACAAAATTAAAGTACCATTATAAGTGGATACTTACTTTATTTTTAGATATTTTTTGCTCCTTACTATTTCTAGCGTTTATCGCAGTTATGAGGTACAGTATTTTTTGACGTTGATTCCCTGTTTTGATGCAGCGCATCCCGATTACCGATTACCGATTACCGATTACCGATTACCGATTACCGATTACCGATTACCGATTACCGATTACCGATTACCGATTACCGATTACCGATTACCGATTACCGATTACCGATTACCGATTACCTAAAATCCCGAAATTGTGTACCTCATAGCTATGATAATTGCTATCCACGACACAATATAAGTAATTAACACAAGCATTGCTCACGAAAAAAAAAGCCTCTGTAGAGATGTTATGAATAACGTCTCTACAGAATATATAAGACTAGATAAAGTCTCTACTCTGTTTATTAATCAGGGATTGCATACATTCTATGAATGCTGATGTTACCGCTGACCGCTGATAGCTAATAGCTAAATATTCGTTGGTTTTAAAACCAATACAAAACCCTGATATGACTATAGCAATCCTAAATCATTTTAAAAATAACTGGACTTCTGAAAAACTAGCTCATTCTCCATTAAAATCTGCCTTATGCCTTCTGCATACTGCCTGAAAGCAGCCCATTTATTTCACGAATAAGATAGGATACTAGGCTCTCCTAGAGTGGCTAGGATAAATTAGTACAAAATAATCGCCATAGTTTTTGCTTAGTAAGCTCTTGAGTAATTTAAAAATGCAATTTTAATAAAAGCGATGCAGAGGTGCGACCCGTGGCGAATTTAATTCGACGACTGTAAGGGCACCTAAGCGGTCTTGGGGGTTTACCCCACTCGCTATTCCATCAAGAAAATGTATTTTTAGTTGATTGAATCCCTTGCTATTTAAGGGGTTAAGCTCATTTAAACTACTAATTTACTATAATCAGTCTAGGAGAGCCGATTACTATAGTTATTTTTAAAGAGAAACGTAGGTATATGACAAATCTAATCATACGTCCCATATACGACATCCAAGGTAAAGGTCATATCTCACCATTTGTTGGTCAGTCTGTCACAACTACAGGTATTGTGACTGGGGTAGCGAGCAACGGCTTCTACCTACAAGACCCTTATGGAGATAATAATAATGCTACCTCAGATGGAATTTTTGTATTTACTAATTCTACTCCTACGGTCAGAATCCGTGACAAGGTGCAAGTGAGTGGTGATGTCCAAGAATTTCGGCGTAGTAACCGTTCCGATGACTTAACCCTGACTGAAATTACTAACCTGACTAATATTAGGGTCTTATCATCGAACAACCCTTTACCTACTGCGGTGGTTATCGGTGAAGACCGTACAGTACCTACAGAAATTATTGATGATGATGGTTTAACTGACTTCAATGAAGCTACTGATAGCATTGACTTTTACGAAAGCCTAGAAGGGATGCGGGTGCAAATCAATAATGCTGTAGCGGTTGCTCCCACTAATAGGTTTGGTGAAATTTGGACGGTTCCAGGTGATGTCAATCCTACTGGTGTTAATAATCGTGGTGGCATTACCATTAGTGACGGTGACTTCAATCCAGAGCGAATTCAGATTGATGACACTCTATTCAATGGCATTTCTCCTACAGTTAATGTCGGTGACCAGCTCGGTACTGTAACAGGGGTACTTAGCTACAGTTTCGGTAACTTTGAACTCCAGTCTACTGAACCAATTAGTGCTACATCAGGTAACCTAACGCCAGAGATAACGAATTTAGTCAGTAGTGCCAATCAACTTACCATTGCTAGCTTCAATGTCGAAAACCTCGACCCCAATAGTCAAGATGGGGATGATGATATCGGTGATGGTAAATTTAATGCGATCGCATTTCAACTGATCAATAATCTCCAATCCCCCGATATCATTGCTCTGCAAGAGGTTCAAGACAATAACGGAACTATAGACAATGGTAATGTGGATGCTAGGGAAACCTACGAAACTCTGATTAATGCCATAGTTGCTGCTGGTGGACCTCAGTACTCCTTCTTTGATATCCCCCCTGTGGACCGTCAGGATGGGGGTCAACCTGGTGGTAATATCCGCGTCGGTTACCTCTACAACCCTAACCGAGTTACCATCAACACTGATTCTGCTCAACGTATTGGTGTTGGTGAGACGGCTTTCGATAATACCCGCAAGTCTTTGTTGACGGAGTTTGAGTTTAACGGTGAAACCATCTCTGTTATTAATAATCACTTTTCTTCCAAGGGTGGTAGTGACCCTCTCTTTGGTGAGAATCAACCACCACAAAACGGTCAGGAGCAGAAACGGAATCAGCAAGCTCAAATCGTTAACGATTTTGTCGATACCATTCTGACTAATGACCCTGATGCCAATGTCCTAGTGCTGGGAGACTTCAATACGTTTGATTTTGAAGAACCACTGGAAACTCTAAAAGGATATCACAATTCAGTGCTGACCAATCTGACGGAAACGTTACCAGAGGATGAGCGTTACACATTTATTTTTGAAGGGAACTCTCAGGCACTTGACCATATTTTGGTCAGTGATCACCTAGTTGATGCTGGTGCTGAGTATGACATTGTCCACGTCAACAGTGAGTTTGCTGACCAAGCTAGCGACCATGACCCAATTTTAGCTCGCTTTACCTTACCTGAGCCAACTATTATCAATGGCACCGCAGGTAGTGATCAGCTGACTGGTACTGATAACAATGACATTATCACTGGTTTCCAAGCTCGAGATTTGCTCACTGGTGGTGGTGGTAATGATCAGTTTGTCTACACCTCACACCGAGATGCTGGCGATCAGATCACCGACTTTGAAGTGGGAAGTGACAAAATTGTTCTTACTGAGTTATTTAATAATAACGGAATTACAGTTGCTAATTATGATGATGCGATTAATCGGGGCTTTCTGAGTTTTGCTTTACAGGATAATTTTGCTGTTGTTTTGTTTGACCAAGATGGCTCTGATGACAGCAATTATCAAGGGGTATTCAGGGAATTAAAACAAGAATTTCCGTTCCCTTTTTTAAATACTAATTCAGATGGAAGTCAGATATTTCTCCTTCTGGAAAATGTTGATGTTGTTGAGCTACATGATTCTAGTAATTTTGTGATATAAAAGGTTGAAGGTTAGTTTGTTGAAGGTTAGTTTGTTGAAGGTTGGGAGGTTGAAGGTTGGGAGGTTGAAGGTGAGTTGCTTGAAGGTTAAAGGTTAAAGGTTAGCAGGTTGAAGGTTAGGAGGTTGTTCGCGTAGCGTGGCCAAAGGCCAAGGTTATTTGGTTGAATAATCTTTATCCTGTTCCAAATAATGTTTAAGATTTTTGAGCTGATTTTCGGTGCTTATCAAGGGCTACAATAAATCCCGCTACTGTTAGATTTGGTGTTAGCATTCAGCTATAGCGCGTGTCGCGTATCAGCTTATGGGTTAGGTCCGATGGGTCGAAGCCTGTGCCACGCTACTGTTCCCACCTCAAGCAGCGTGGCCACAGGCCAAGGGTGCCCGTAGCGCAATCGCTGCTTTTCAATAAAAGAGGTAAGCATTCGTTTAATCTTGAGTTATGGGAAGCTGACGGTTGACAGCTGACGGCTGAATGCTTACGATTTGGTAGTCTACTCAAAAGACCTCTTGCAAAACTCCAAAACTATTGCCGACTCCCGACTCCCGACTCCCGACTCCCGACTCCCGACTCCCGACTCCCGACTCCCGACTCCCTAAAACCTAAAACCTATCATTTGCGCCAAGACAAACGAACAGGCATTTCCGAGCGTGGCATCAATTCTGGGATCTCATTGGTAGCTTTAAACCTTGCCATGCACTTACCATACCAGTTAGCTCCTGGAAAAGCCGTTAAACCATGAGCAAACACACTAATCAACACAGTTACTACCATAGTACTAAACATCACTTCAGTACCCTGAATTCCATCCCCCTCTAAAATTAGTAAACCATACAATATTGAAGCCACTCCCCTCGGTCCAAACCAGCCCAAAAATAAAATAGTATACCAACGCAACTTCATACCAATCACACTAATAGCAACCCCTACCATCCGAGCAATGGTCAGAGTAGCAATGGCGTACAATCCCATCTGCCAACTAACCCCATCCAGAGCAGGAAATACCATCATTGAGCCATAAATCATAAAAATCAGCAGCACCAGCAACTGTCCCTCTGCTTCTCCAAACTCATACAAACAATCACAAATTGATGGAGCTGTATTCCCTAGGGTCAAGCCAGCACAAAACGCGGCAATAAAACCATTTCCCCCCACTAATTCTGCGATCGCATAAGCGCATAACGAGAGTCCTAATACCGATAAATCTTCAAAACTATGAGTAATCCACTTGCGGCGAACACTCTGTGACACCAACCAACCGCCAATATAGCCAACTGCTACCCCAACGATTGGCCCGAGAATCACTTGCATAGCAGCAAAGCGAAACCAAAAGCTTGCTGTTCCCGTCCCTTCCATTGTTCCAGCTAAGGAAAGGAAAATTAATAGAATCGGTAAACAAATACCATCATTCAAACCACTTTCAACATTGAGGGATTGACGAATACAAATTGGCACACGAGGACTGCTGACCACCGCTTGTCCTAAAGCAGCATCAGTGGGAGCCAGAATTGTTGCCAACCCTGCTGCTTCCCAGAATTCTAAGCTACCTCCAAGCAACAGTACTGCCAAAATTGTTCCTAGGATAATTGTCAGCGGTAGACCAATACCTAACAGACGTACCGGTAAATTGTAGTCTCGACGCAACAGTTTAAGATTAATCCGAGAAGCATCAGTGAACAAAACCAGAATCAACGTAAATTCAGCAATTATCCGAACAAGCTCATGCTCTACCTCCAGATTCAATAAACCCAACAATTGCGGACTCAATAAAACTCCAAATATCACAAAAGCCATCGGTGGCGTAATCACACTTTTCTCAATGCGCCCAGAAATTAAACCAAAGCCGAGGATAAATAGAGCAATAATCGCAAATAGTTCAGTGTTCATGGAATTTATCTAAATCCTGAGTGTGTCAGTGCTATACCAAAGGGAACAGGGAACAGGGAACAGGGAACAGGGAATAGGAAAAAAATTCTGTGTACCTGATAGTTATGAAAAGTACTGATAGCTGATAGCTGATAGCTGATAGCTGAATGCTGATAGCTGATAGCTGATAGCTGATAGCTGATAGCTGATAGCTGATAGCTGATAGCTGATAGCTGAAA
>NZ_JAAHIE010000302.1:0-8939 GCF_010671945.1 Moorena sp. SIO4E2 | reverse complement strand
TTGGGGGTAACATCTTGAAGGCACTGGTTTGGCAAGTTACGGACAACCCACACAAAGGTGTGTTATTTGCTAGCCGTGTTGGTCAGTTCTTTGGTTGGGGAGGAATTATTTATGGAGTGCTTCCAATCCTACTGTATGGTAGCTTTAATGGCATCTGGTTTGCCTTAATTGGTTTGTTCTTGCTCCAAAATGCTGGCATGTCGGCCCAATCTGCTATGGTTCAAGACCAGCTAGATGGGTTGACAGCAGAAGATGCGGTCATTCCCAACAGCCCAATTGTATTCGCTGATTTGTCTCTAAGGGAGTTTGCCAACGAGTACATTATCGGTAAAGATCAGTGGCGCAAGTTTCTAGTAACTGATGAAGCGGGCCAACTACTAGGAGTTGTGATAGTAGAGGATCTCAAAACTGTTCCTACCTCTAATTGGCCGGTGACTCCAGTAAGAGCACTGATGAAGCCTGTTAAGACTTTGAAAACTGTTCAATCAGACCATTCCCTGTTAGAGGTTGTCAAAATTATGGAGAAAGAGCAGCTAGATCAGCTACCTGTGGTTAGTGACAACGGTGTACTGATGGGAATTCTGGATACAGCTTCCATTCGCAGTATCCTCGAAGAACGAAAAAAGGCTATTCAGGGTAAGAGGTAATGGGTAATGGGTAACTGACGGAACAAGATCAGCCAACTGGACTTGAGTACCCAAAGGATACTCAAAAGACTGTGCCATCACTTTCTATGTGAATCGGGGAAGAGCCTCCTGGTCTCAATTGAACAGCAATTCTACGTCCTGCTGTCCAAGTTCCTCCTTGTAAGACTTTTACTAGTGGCAATTCAGTAGCACTCAGGTTCAATTGTTGACGAATAGTTGCTGCTATTTGATCTAGCAAACTAACGGTGAGTGCTCGCCACTCAATAATCACTTCGGAGCTGGGTAAGTGAGACTGTTCTAAAATAGCGCTATGCTTTACCTCTAGTAATCCTAGATCTAAACATAAGCCCCCATTGCGATATTCTGCTAAGCCGGTCAACTGATCAAGTTCAGTAATCTCTAAACCCAGTTCCTGCAATGGCTCTAATAGAGAGTAAGTTAACCACTGGGAGAGCTTGTGAAATGGTACATACTCGGAACCGTAGTTATCCCCTTTGAGAGCAGAATGTTGCCACACATCCCCTAAATTGACCCCTGCTATGGATTCTCGTTTTGGCCAAATATCCCCTAATCCCTCCAGGACTGTGCTGAATAGGTTAGTAGCACTCAGAAGCTTGGCAGGTTGACAGGTTGCAGGTTGTAGGTTGGCAGGTTGTAGGTTAGCTGGTTTAGAAGTTGCAGGTTGCTCCTGGGGAGGTTGTGAATCTGTAAGTGACTTGACCAAGCTTTGGTTGTCTTCCCAACTTTCACGGTTTAAGTTGCTATCCTGCAATCCCTTGGTAACCTGCAACTTATCTAGCAAGTGGTAATTTACCAAGTCATTTACCAAGTAATTTACTAAGTTACCAGGACGAGGATTGACTTTACCAAACATCTGTGGTAATGAAACCATTGCTTTACCTAAGCGCTTTAGTAAAGCTAGCCTACCTTCTATACCTATTAGTGGATTGGTTTGACTGACCTGGAATCCCTGGGCTAAGTCATGGGCACTCAAGGATTGAAGTCCTTTGGCATCCACTTGCCAAGGTAGGTCTGGGTCGCTGGAGAAAGCTCCCTGACAGAACATGCGGAAACTAGCAACGGCTAATCCTTCGGAACGGCGAAACACTAGTCCGGTTTCTGGTTCATGATACTGCCAATTGCTGCCAGCCCCAGCATCGAGCAGGACGCTAATGATGACTAAGTCGAATTTGGTTTGGGCTTTTTGGAGTGGAGTGAATCCTGCTAATTTCTGGTCTAGTTCCTGAAGGCGAGGGACATTTCGTACCTCAAAATGCCGCCAGCGACTATGAAATGGAATCTGGAAATCGGGGTAGTGCTGGTGGATAACCTCGATAACATAGTTAGCTACTTGCTCTAGCTTGGTTAAATTGCAGCGAAAGTACTGCAACTGGTCAGCAGTAGCTAAGGTGAAAATGCGATCGCATCTCTCCCGAATTGCCCATGGGGTTCTTAAGTAAGCGATTAACTGCTGTTGTGCATTATCCACAGGTGACATAGGCAACAGGAAATTACGGAATAGGCAATTCGGGGTTAACTAAGCACTATTGACTATTGACTATTGACTATTGTGACTATTGACGATAAATACTAATCGGCTAAACCACGCCCTTGAATTTGATCTAATGCGATCGCATCTAGTTCAGTTGTCTTTTCAGTGTAATAACCAGCGGCTTTTTTGGCAGCGATTTCTACTTGGGCATCAGCGGGAATCAAGTTTTCTGGAATGGGAATACGCTGAATAATCTCAATACCGGATTCAACGATAGCGTTATATTTCATATCGCTCATGGAGACAAAACGGTCAATTCGTTTAATTCCCAGCCAATTGAGCACATCAGGCATTAGTTCTTGGAAGCGCATATCTTGAACCCCAGCGACACACTCTGTACGGTTGAAGTAGGCATTAGCGCTATCACCTCCTTGCTGACGTTTCCGGGCATTATACACTAGAAACTTAGTTACTTCACCTAAGGCGCGACCTTCTTTACGGAAATAAACAATGACACCTGCACCTCCAGCTTGGGCTGTTTGGACACAGACTTCTAGACCATGGACTAGATACGGACGACAGGTGCAGATGTCGGAACCGAAAACATCAGAACCATTACATTCATCATGAACTCGTACAGCCAGCAGTCGATTGGGTTCAGTAATGGCTGCTACATCACCAATTAAATAAACAGTGATACTACCAATCGGGGGTAAGAATACCGTTAAATCGGGGCGAGTGATCAGTTCTGGGAACATGCCACCGGTTTGCTGGAATAGAGCACGGCGCAGGTAACTTTCCTGAATGTCCAATCGCTGGGCAATTCCCGGTAGATACCAAACCGGGTCAATTGCTACTTTAGTGACTACTAAACTACCATCGTTTTTAATAATTTTGCCATCAATTGCTAAACGCTTTTTATCTACAGCATCCTGTAGTTCTGGCATATTAATATGAGCTTTGGTGATGGCAATCGTGGGTCTAATGTCATATCCCTGCTGATATAAATCGCTATAAACCTCACCTACCATCGCCCCAAAGGGGTCGAGAGAGACAATCAAATTAGGGTCAGTCCAACTGGGATGAGGACCAATGGGAACGATGGGAGCAGTGTTGGTGAGATCCGGGCGGTGATTGGGCTCGAGTGTGCCACTGGCTACGGCTAAAGCTCGATACACTGAATAGGAGCCTGAGTGAGTACCAATAACATTGCGATGAGCTGAGTTAACTAAGGTACCGACAATAGGTCCTCGTTTGAGGGGGTCACTTTCTCCCCAGTTAATTGCTGGAGAATTGCATCTAGAAGAGTTAGGATGGGAGGTTAAAACAATATGCTTGGGTTTGGTTATAGTTTTTGAATCTTCCATTATAGTTAATCTGTAGAATGCACCAACCAGTGTCTAGGTCTTAGTATCTAAGACTTGGTTAATAGGGATAAACTACTATAGTAACAATTTATAACAGGACTATCAGTAGTTTCTATTACTATTGCTATAGTGGGCAAGAATTATGCAACCAGTGCCTTGATCTGTAACATACAAAAAACCACATTATGCCACCATGACTCCAACCTAAATTGCTCACAATCTAGTCTCACAAGCTAGTTATAACAAGGGGTTTCGTATTTTTGGATTTATTATATTTTTAGCGTCCGCGCTCTTAACTTAGGGGCATTCATATTATGTATCTATGAAAAAAAATCGCCTTCTATGTTTTATTTTATCACTATTATTGGTCATCTTTGCTGTTGGCAGGATTTCTTCTGCCCAGATAACCGATCCCATTCCCGAGCAAATTAAAAAGTCAGAACTCTCTGTGGGATTGGAAGAAGTTGTTCAAATTCCCAATAGTGGAACTGGAAGAAACAAAGCTGCTCGCTTGAACCTGCTTACCCATGCAGGAGATGGTAGCGGACGATTATTTGTTAACGATATGCGTGGCAAGTTGTATGTCATTGTTGACGGCACTGCTACTGTTTATATGAATCTGAAAAAATTAATTTGTGCAGACTTTACTTATGAAACTCCTCAACAGGGCTTCGCTTATTTTGCTTTTCATCCAGAATTTGCTCAGAATGGAATTTTTTATACTGTAACTAGCGAAGTTAAAACTGGCAGTACTCCTGACTTCCCCGTTACCAAACCAATTATTGACAGTAACAAGAAGATTATCGAAAGTGCCCACCACGATGTAATTCGCGAGTGGAAGGCAACAAACCCTTCTAGCAATACTTTTGTCGGAACATCCCGTGAGATTTTGCGCATTGAAGAGCCTTACCCAGATCATAATGTTGGACAATTGGGCTTTAATCCCAATGCTAAACCAGGGGATGATGATTATGGCTTGCTCTACATTGCTGTAGCTGATGGCGGTAGTGATGGCTACCCTGTTAGCGATACCGAAGCTCACGGACGTTGGGTCTTTTTGGCATGGTCTCGGTGGGTTTTTCGGTGGCCGCTCATCAGGATTCACCATGGCTCAATTACTTGTCTGTTCTGAGTTTCACACGACTTGAACCCTGAGGCAATCCCCCCTCTTGACAAAAGGCTTTTTCTCTTAACTTGTCACCAATGACCGGGGGCTTTCTTCTCGCAAATCTTTCCAATGCTAGCGCTTCCCCTTTCTCTAGAAATCCCTGGCGGATTCGACCCACTGTGTTGCGATGCCGATTCAGAGCTTGAGGGATTTCGTTATCTGTCCATGAACTCGATTGCCAGCTCTCCTTCATCGGACATCAAAAAGATTTGTGCATGAAGGATTTTTTGGGCTGGTGCCTGTCCATCATTCAACTCCAAGGGGACTCCCGTTATACCCGCGCATGTTAGCGGGAGGGGAATTGGAGACTGGATCTGTTGCGCTTTTTGATAATCTATGCTAGGATTATCGTATATTAATGGACCTTTTAGGTGCCGGTCGGCAAGCTGAAAAGCCTCTGCTAGAAGGATAAACCAATAAAAACCTTGAAAAAGTAAGCCCAATGATTTGAACGGAGGGTGTAGAGGCTTTTTGGCTCAGCCGTTAAGGGTTTTCTACTCTTAAGAATCCCTCACTATAATCTTGGCCAAAAGGCCACGCTACGCGAAAGATTTAGTGATGGGAGTGTCAATCCGGCTAATTGCTTCGAGTCAATGCCAATGCTCTGTACTCAGTGCCATCTTGTCCCGTCTTCCTCTACCCATGGTTCTCACCGCTCCCTGGCTCTATTACACTAATTTAACATGGTCACTCCACTACGCACTTAACAAGAATACATTTTCCCAAACTATTCCAAAAGCTCCAACACAGCTTTCGGTGAAAGTTTATCCTTAAACCAAACAACTTGAGCTGGCAAATTCTTCACCGTAACCCCAGCTTTATCCAAATTTAACCGTTCCGAAATCGCCAGAATCAAATTGTCACATTCGGCCTTGCGCACCTGAGCGAATTTCTTCTTTAAATACTCTGGACGCCAGTAACCAATAATTTCTAATAGGAAATTTCGCCCATCAGGATGAACAATCCGAAAGTCGGGCACCATCACACTACCAGGAATAGGAATTAAATCCACTTCTCGCTCTAATACCCACTCAGTTTTCTGAGATTCCCAACGCTTAGCAAAGGAAGCCTCTAACATACTGTCGTAAGGTTTACCAGGGGGATAGTGAGTCACCAAGCCACAGCGGTCATTAAGGCTAAAATGCCCCGTCTTGATCGTACCGCTGTAAGAGTCACGGCTTTGTAAGGTCGCCTTGAGACTCCATTTAGTAACGTGTAGTAAGGCTGGAATCAGTTTTGCGATCGCTAAACCATAGCGAGTACTCGGCTTAAATAAACTAGTCGGTCCATCAATAGTAATCGTGAAGCCATGGTCCGCATCCCCTTCAATGTAAGTCATCAGCTGAAACAACTTCAAATAGCGGATTAATAGCTTATACTCCCCTGGAACATTCCGATGAGCATTCAGAGTCATCTCAGATGCCCGATAAAAAATACCCTGAACTTGAGATAAATTATAGCGATGCAGTAATGCCTCTGGTGCTGGGTGATCGAATTGAGTCAGAATACGATTTTCTTGTAAATCCGCATAAAGTCCTTTAGAAATTTGCTCAGGCAACACTTCCTGGTTTAATTCCTCAGATAAAGCAGTGCTCAGGCTTTCTAGAGTAGTCTGAGTTGCCTGGCGACTAGGAACAGATTGAGCCGCCAGGGCAAAAACTCGTTGGCGGAGTGCCTTAGGGTCTATGGGGCTAACAACTTCAAAGGTACTGAAGCTCGTTTTAAGAATATGGGCTAAACCTCGTTTAACCCGGTAGTCAGGGCTATCTCCTTCCCAATCCAACAACTTACGGTCTAGTTCCCCTTGGGTACTACCAGTAGCCTCAATAAAGCAGTGGATTAACTCAGCTGCCATAGCACAGGTCTGATTGTTAATCAGCAACCGTTTGGGAATGATTTCTTCGCCATTTTGTCTACTAATTAGCAAATCAGTCGGTAGCATTAATAATTAAGTGTTTTTTTTCTTTCTTTGCTGTGATATCTTGCTGGTAATGGCGGTGTCATGATAAAGAGCAACGGGTAAAGACACTGCCAGCTTGCCTGGTACAGAGAGTAAATGGTCAAGGAGGTTCCTAGTCAACTGTCTTTTCTAGCATCAAAATTTATTCTTTACTCACAATACTTCCTTTGACCCTAACCATTCAGGTTGGCTCGATTGAATTATACAGAGGTGCTAAATAATCATGAAAATCGCTCTATCCCCAGAATCGCCATTTTTGATTTCCCACCGACTAAAGCATAAATCTGTGGCGTCTACACCTGAACGCCAATCCAACCTGGACATAGAGACAATGGTAAACCAGATGATTACCAGGGGTCAATTGAGCCGTCAAGAGTATCTACAGCTGACGAGTGCCTTCCTCTGCGATTACAATATAAGCGACGCAGAACGCCACCAGATTAATCGGATATTTGATCATGTTCAGACTGGTCGTGTGAAATTAGTTGATTGTCAAGTTACTTGATTAGGGACGCACAGTGATAACTACCCACACTTTCCGGTCTCGAAAGTGTGGGATGACAACCAAGCCTTTGTTATTAGCCGTTATTAGCCTCAGGGTTTCCTTAAGACATCCATCTTGGTTGTGATTATCTCAGAAATACTACCTTACCCCAGACTAGATAAGCACTCCCCCGTGAGCATCCTGATGGATGGGACATTGTTTTAACTGTTGTCAAAGCGCATCTGACAGGCATTGAATCCCACAACCCCCTTACCGCTAGGAGGTGGGGCTTGAAGCCAGAATAATTAACCGGAATAATGAATCAGCTTGACTATTGCGTCACAATTAGGTTCAAGCATCACCAAATCAAATCTGGCATCTCCATATGGGATTACTATTTTACCCAAATTTGCGGAATTACAAGCAATCCCAGGGAATAATTTGGTAAAAGCAAAAATCTAGACTAGCGAGGTATTCAAGTGTCGCAATCCAAAGCAACTGTGCTAGTTACAGGGGGAGCCGGATATATTGGCTCCCATGCTGTATTAGCACTCTTGGCAGCTGGCTACAACGTGGTGGTTCTAGACAATTTAGTCTATGGTCATCGAGACATAGTCGAAGATGTTCTAAAGGTGAAGCTAGTTGTCGGTGATACCAATGACCGGGTATTACTCGACAATCTTTTTAGAGACTATGATATCAGTGCAGTAATGCACTTTGCTGCCTATGCCTATGTGGGAGAGTCGGTCACTGACCCGGCTAAATATTACCGCAATAATGTCACCGGGACACTAACACTCCTGGAAGCTATGGTAGCAGCATCAATTAAAAAATTAGTCTTTTCCTCTACCTGTGCTACCTACGGGGTACCAAAAACTGTACCGATTCCAGAAGATCATCCCCAAAACCCAATTAATCCCTATGGGGCGAGTAAATTAATGGTAGAGCGGATTCTATCGGATTTCCATACCGCCTATGATTTAAAATCCGTAACCTTCCGCTATTTTAATGCTGCTGGTGCTGACCCAGAGGGTAGGCTAGGGGAAGATCACACTCCCGAAACCCACCTTATCCCCTTAGTGCTGCTTACTGCTTTAGGTAAACGGGAGTCGATCTCCATTTTTGGTGCCAATTATCCCACAGCTGATGGAACTTGTATTCGGGACTATATTCACGTCAAGGATTTAGCCTCTGCTCATGTTTTGGGGTTGGACTATTTGTTAAAGGGTGGGGATAGTCAAATCTTTAACTTAGGCAATGGCAACGGCTTCTCAGTCAAAGAAGTGATTGAGGCAGCCAGATTTGTCACAAAACAAAACATCAAAGCTATAGAATGCGATCGCCGTCCTGGTGATCCGCCCGCTTTGGTCGGTAGTAGTGACAAAGCCAGAAAACTTCTGGGTTGGTATCCCCAGTATTCCGATATAAACACCATCTTATCCAACGCCTGGCAATGGCATCAGAAGCGCCATGGGTTCAAGGATGCTGGCCTTAGAGTTCCCGTCGCATAAAGGATTAAGGATTAAGAATTAAGAATGTTCGCCTTAGGCGTTCGGTGTAGGGTATGATTAAAAATTAACTATTATCGCCTAATCAAACTATGGAGTAGGCACATAGGGACAGCTTTACCAATTGGCTGGATGTACCGGTGCGCTTGACCTAGTCAAGCGCACCGCAATGGTCAACTCTTACGTCCGATACTTTTTAGCTACCAAAGTCTACCAAGATAGACCAAGGCTCGCCAATGCAAGATGCAATAGCATCCAGGGGGTATCTCCCAAAGCTCTCGGGAATATCCCGCGAGCGCCATAAAAATGTCAA
>NZ_JAAHIE010000301.1:0-8947 GCF_010671945.1 Moorena sp. SIO4E2 | reverse complement strand
CTATAATCTATCGCATCGCAGCAGCAGGGGGCAAAACTAAGTTAGGGTTTGAGCCCTGGCCATGACCGTTAGCGGTGCCATTGTCAGGATTATCCTGGAGTAAAGCATCCCGAATCATCCGAGCAATTACTCGCTGTGCTAAACCACCAGCAATTTTTTGTCCCATTTCCTGGGTCTCCTGTTTGATCAACATTTGAGGAATAACTGGCAACAATTGCATTAGGTCAAAACCAGGAGTGTCTTGTAAAATTTTCCAAATCCGCTGGATATTCTCAGTAGTTTCGGGTTGATCTTCTGGCTTCTTGTCTTGATTATCTTTATTATTTATTTCTAAGCCTAGACGTTCCTGCAAGGCATAACTGACGTTATCCAATGTCCGTCTTCCAAAGCTATCGATCGCCTTGACAATTTCATTGACCAACTGCTCCCGGATGAAAGCTCCTCGATCTGAAAAAATAAAGTCTAGGGTCTGATCTAAGACTTGGTTGATATCATAATCTGGAGAATTTCCAGCATTGCGCAACAGGTTTTCCAGACGGTTCCAACGGAAACCGCCATCCTTAAACAGTAAATCCTTCAAGGATGCCCGTAATTCCGGTGATGGATCTGTCAATAAGCGCTTGGCTACATAAGGATAGGCTTTACTGAGTACTTTGAAATCTGGCTCAACATTCATGGCAATCCCTTCTAAGGTGACTAGGGAGCGAATAATCAGGGCGTAGTAAGCGGGTACCCGGAAGGGATACTCATACATCAAAGCTGATAACTGGTCAGTGATACTCTTAAAGTTGAGTTCTGCCACACTGGCTCCCAAGGCGTTGTTAAAAACCTTGCCTAGGGCAGGAATAATCGGTGTCAGGTCTGTATCTGGGGTGAGAAACTCCAGCTTCACGTAGTCCTTCGCCAAACCAGGGAAGTCACGATTGACCAGATGGACAACAGCTTCAATCAAACCATAGCGCTGATACTTCTTGACTTGGCTCATCATCCCAAAGTCAATATAAGCCAGCTTGCCGTCAGAAGTGGCTAACAGGTTTCCAGGGTGAGGGTCAGCGTGAAAGAATCCGTATTCCAGTAGCTGTCGCAAGGAACAGTTTACCCCAACTTCAATCAAGTGCTTGGCATCAATGCCTTTAGCCTTGATTGTCTCCATATCCGTCAGCTTACTACCCGTTACCCATTCCATAGTCAGGACACGACGCCCGGTGTAGTCCCAGTAAATTCGGGGAACATAAATTTCCGGTAGTTTGCCGTAAAGCTTGGCAAAGCGTTCAGCATTGCGCCCTTCATGCTGATAGTCCATCTCTTCAAAGATCCGGGCACCAAACTCATCCATGATGGCAACCAAGTCACTGCGCACCCGCTTGACATTGCTTTGTACCCACTGTGCCAGACGGCGTAGAATGTAAATATCTAGGGTAATTTTATTTGCCAATCCTGGTCGCTGTACCTTGACCGCAACAGTTTCCCCAGTTTTGAGTTTGCCCTTATAGACCTGTCCTAAGGAAGCCGCTGCCACAGGCTTTTCAGTCAGTTCAGCGAAAATATTTTCCGGGCGATCGCCTAATTCTTCCTCAATAAATTTATAAGCCACCTCATTCTCAAAGGCTGGGAGTTGGTCTTGTAGCAGCGTCAACTCATCCAAGAAAACTTGTGGGACTAAATCCGGTCGTGTGGAAAGAGCTTGTCCGATTTTAATGTAAGCTGGTCCTAGCTCAGTTAAAATTTCCCGCAGCTGAATCGCTCTGCGCTGGTTCTTGGTAACATCCCGACCCCGAAACCGATCCCACCACAGACCTAGAGCAAACGATATAAATGACGAAATGATGGTAAAAGACCGCCCTAGAACTGACAGGTATGCGTTCTGGTACTGGGCTGCGATCGCTGACGGGTCGTAGCGTGGTTTGTCTGTTTCCAAGACAGAGGATCCCGTTGTCGAGCTCAACTCTTCCTCAACTGTGATCTGAGTTCCCGACACTGGTACCACTGACTTGTCCGCATCAGCCTGTGAGTCTAGTGCTTGAACAGAAGTTGGGGAAACTGTTTTAGGATTCATAAGAAGATATTTCCGACGGACAAACAGAAGCGATTCTGTAAACTATTGTAACAAAAGGGGGATATCATTAAAACTTAATAAAGGTTCGGCAATCTTCATACCAAAATGGTGGAATAACCCATTCCTGGGTAAGAATACGTAAGCCATCAGCTATCAGCCATCAGCTAGCCATTAGCTATTAGCCAAAGGCCACGCTACTGTTCGCGCAGCGTGCCCGTAGCGCAATCGGTGCTTTTAGGTGCAACCCGTGGCAAATTTAATTCTTAATGGTAAGAGCGCACCTTTGAATAAAATAAGCTGACGGCTGACGGCTGACGGCTGACTGCTTAAAGGAATACTGATTTTTAGTGGACACTTGACGATAAACTGAATGGTGAACGGTCAACGATTACTAGAGTTAACCCTTAGACTTCAATTGGGTATTAGGGTGTGACTTTTTCTAAATTGTTACAAAATGTGTTTACTATCACAATTTTCCCAACAGTGAATTTTGCTCAATGTTAGTTTATTTGCGAATTCACAACTTTGCCTTAATTGACCACCTAGAAGTGGAATTCGGTGCTGGCCTAAATGTGTTGACTGGGGAAACCGGTGCGGGTAAGTCCATTATTTTGGATGCCATTGATATTGCCCTGGGGGGAAAAGTAACCAATCGGCTGATTCGCACAGGGACTAAACGGGCTTTGCTAGAAGCCACCTTCTCGGTAGATAACCCCTTGATTGCCTGGTTGAGTGAGCAAGAAATTGACTTACTTGATCAAGCCGATTTAGTCTGTAGCAGAGAGATTACCGCAACAGAAAAAGGCATGCGATCGCGTTCTCGGGTCAATGGCACGATAGTTAATCGGCAACTGATGGAGGGACTGCGTGAGCGCTTGGTAGAAATTACTGCTCAGGGTCAAACCATACAGCTAATTATGCCAGCACGCCAACGAGGGCTACTCGACCTTTACGGCGGTTCCCTTGTGATCCAACAGCGAGATCGAGTTGGATCTGCGTATATAGCTTGTCAAGAGGCCAAGAAAGCTCTAGAGACACAGCAAAAGTCTCAGCAAGAACGCCTACAACGTCTGGACTGGTTAGAGTATCAAATTCAAGACCTCAGTGCTGCCAACCTTAGCGCTCCTGACGAACTTGAACAGCTTGAACGTGAACACCAGCGTCTGAACCATGTTGTGGAACTCCAACAGAGGAGTTACCAAGTCTATCAAGCACTTTACCATAATGATCAGGGGACTTTAGCTAGTGCTGACTTATTGGGTCAAGCGGAAAGTACCTTACAGGATATGGTAGACTATGATAGTCAATTGCAACCTCTACTAGACTTAGTCAGTGGAGCATTGGCTCAAGTGGTGGAAGCTGCCCATCAGATTAATGCCTATGGAGATGGACTAGAGACTGATCCGGAACGTCTCCAAGTGGTGGAGGAAAGAATTGGGGTTCTTAAACAAATTTGCCGCAAATATGGACCAACCCTTGCTGAGGCAATCGCTCACTATGAGAGCCTACAGGCAGAACTGGAAGAATTAGGCAGTGAAGGTGCATCTCTAGAACAATTAGAGAGAAATTACGCATTGAGTCAGGAAAACGTGACCGATGAATGTGATCAACTGACCAAATTGCGCTATAGGGCTGGGTCAGAACTGGAAAAACAGCTGGTTAACCAGTTAAAGCCCTTGGCTATGGAGAAGGTAAAGTTTACAGTGGAAATCAGCCCCATTGTCCCCACGGCAGCTGGTGCTGATCAAGTCACCTTTTACTTCTCTCCCAACCCCGGAGAACCCTTGCAACCTCTTGCTAAGACGGCTTCCGGTGGAGAAATGAGTCGATTTTTACTGGCACTGAAAGCCTGTTTTTCCAGCAGTAACCAGCCAGGAACAACCTTAATTTTTGATGAAATTGATGCTGGGGTGTCTGGTCGGGTAGCAGGAGCGATCGCAGAACGACTCTACCAACTCAGTCAACGCCACCAAGTTCTTTGTGTGACTCACCAACCGTTAATTGCTGCGATGGCAGACCAACATTTTAGGGTGGATAAACAGGTGATTGCTCAACCGATTTCTAGCATTTTGAAACAACCATCTTCCCCTCAAGTTAACCGCTCTGGCAGGACTCAAGTAGTTACCCAAATCCCGGAATCTGGAATGCCCGAGCTTCGAACTGTAGTAAGGATTAGTCTCCTGAATCATCCCCAAAAGCGGCAGGAAGAAATCGCTCAGTTAGCTGGTGGACAGTCGGCTCAAGACGCTATGAATTTTGCGGCTTCCTTGTTGTCCCAAGCTGCTAGCTGGCGTAAGACATGCACAGTGGGAAGACAGGACTAAGGCCAAAGGCGTTGCGTCAGTCTTTGAATGAATAGGAGATTAGTGGGCATCCTGCCCGCCCCAAAAGATCGCCGAACAGGCAAGATGCCTATTCTACAAAACTCTTAAAATCATTCCATTATTAAGCAACGCCAGGCCAAACAGCTAAATGTTAAAAATTGTGAGGTTGTGATGCATTAGTTTAATAGTTGGATCGCAATTGATTAATTAAGCTACTGACAAATTAATCTAGAATGCACTATAATCCAGTCAGGCCATATTTAACTCTCAATCAGAAAAAATCTACTCAGCGGCCAGCATAGAAGGTGCTCTCTAGGTAATCAACAGATTAGCCTTAAACTCAGATCAATTCGGTTAACTGGCTCTGACGAGTCAATAAGTATCAATGTAAGAGTAAATAAGTATCAAAAACACGCCATCATTAGACCGCTTCAGCAAAACCAAAGCTTTAGCGCAGGATAATTCTATGGTAGCTGCATCTGTTGATCAACACAATTCAAATCAGGTGGAAAAGGGGAGCATATCTGAGGCAAATTCCTCAGCAGCCGGTTCGCTAGTTGCGGCGGGACAAGGGATATCTAACTTTCTGGCACCTTTAAACCGGAAAAGTTTAAAACAAGTAGTCCCAAGTGTAGAGAAGGCACTCCAGATCGTCAATCAAACCCTGTCGATGCTGGAAGCTCTACTGGAAAACCAAGATTTTGAGAAGGTTCTCCAGGAGATTTTGACTGCGATTACTATCAAGACGGCAGAGTTAATGAATGCCGACCGAGTAACAATATTTTTTCTGGATGAAGACAAGAAGGAACTTTGGTCGGTAGTGGCAAAGGGAGAGGGAAACAACACCTTAGGAGAACTGCGATTTCCAGCTGATCAGGGCATTGTTGGTGAAGTAGCTACTTTCAAACGGGTGGTTAACGTTCCCTACGATTTTTATGATGACTCTCGTTCTAACACTGCCAAAAAGTCTGACAAAAAAACTGGATATCGCACCTATACCCTGCTAGCATTGCCCCTGTTGAATCGACAGGGAGATTTAGTTGCCGTAGTCCAATTACTGAATAAGGTCAAAAATTCCTATAGACAGAACGCTTCCTTAAAGGAAAAAATTGATCAACAGGGCTTTACTGACGAAGATCAAAAACTGTTTAAGGATTTTGCCCCTTCGATGCGGCTGGTTCTAGAATCTTCGAAGTCGTTGTACCGAGCTACCCAGAGACAAAGAGCAGCAACAGCACTGATCAAAGCTACAGAATCCCTCAATCTCAGCAGTTTGGATCTAGACGAAACCCTCAAGCGGGTGATGGATGAGGCGAAAACGCTGATGAAAGCCGACCGTAGTACCCTGTGGCTCATTGACCGAGAACGTAATGAACTGTGGGCGCAAATTCCCCAAGCGGATGGTTCCTCCCAAGAAATCCGGATCCTAATGGGGGTTGGCTTTGCCGGCAAGGTAGCTCAAACAGGTGAAGCTCTAAATATTCCTTTTGACCTATATGATCATCCCAATTCATACAATTCCAAAAAAGTTGATCAGGAATCTGGTTATCGCACCTGTAGCCTCTTGTGTATGCCAGTGTATAACTCCAATCAAGAGTTAATAGGTGTCACCCAACTAGTCAACAAGAAAAAGACCGGTGACTTTGAGCCCTACAATCCGAATGATTGGCCTAAAGCTCCCGAATGCTGGCAAGCAAGTTTTAATCGCATTGATGAAGAATACATGAAAGCCTTCAATATTCAAGCTGGGGTAGCCATACAGCGAGCGAAACTTTTTGCCACCATCAAACAGCAGGAACAAATTCAGCGGGATATGCTGCGCAGTCTCAGTAATGGGGTTATTTCCACCGATAAAACCGGTAAGATTATCGCTACCAATGAAAGTGCCAAGAAATTGCTGGGGTATTACCCTGGAGACAGATTGGAGGGGTTATCGGTTAGTCAGTTGATTAACATCAAAGGGGGAAATTTTGCTCAATGGCTCCAGAACGCTTTAACTGCCAAGACAGAAAAAGACAGCCGTCAGTACTACCCCGACCAAACCCTGATCTCACAGGGGTTAGAATCAACCAAGCATTGTGTGAATCTCTCGATTAACTCTATTGCTGATGCCAGTGATCAAACCCATGTCTATGGTGCGTTGGTAGTCATGGATGACATTAGTGATGAAAAACGCCTCAAGACTACCATGTATCGCTACATGACCCAGGAGTTAGCAGAGGAATTACTTAAGCTCGATGACCATAAATTAGGAGGCGATCGCAAAGAGGTATCAGTTCTGTTCTCGGATATTCGTGGCTATACTGCTTTGAGCGAAAGTTTAAAGGCAGAAGAGGTCGTGGGTATGCTAAACGACTATTTTGAGTCGATGGTGGATGCAATTTTTGAATATAAAGGTACCCTCGACAAATACATTGGGGATGCGATTATGGCTGTTTTTGGTTCGCCCTTGCCCCAAGAGGATCATGCTTGGAGAGCAGTGCAAACAGCCTTAGAGATGCGCCAACGTCTCAAAGAGTTTAATCAGCAACGTGTTAAAGCTAATCGAAAACCTTTAAAGATCGGCATTGGCATCAACTCCGATAGCGTCATTAGTGGTAATATGGGTTCGACTAAACGAATGGAGTTTACCTCTATTGGTGATGGAGTCAATTTAGGTGCTCGCTTGGAAACGGCTAGCAAGCAATACGGTTGTGACATCCTAATTAGTGAAAATACTTACAGAGCCTGTGCTGACCAGATCTGGGCTAGGGAATTGGACAAGGTAATTGTTAAGGGCAAGACCAAGCCAGTATCCATTTATGAACTGGTGGGCCTAAAATCTGAACCGATTTCGGAGGACAAAGCACGAATCATTGAACATTACTACAAAGGCCGTCAGTATTACCTCCAGCGACAGTTCGCCCTCGCCATGGGTGAGTTTGGCACCATTCTACAAAAATATGACAAACATGACCAAGCGTCTGTATTGCACCTGAGCCGTTGTCAGCGTTTTCTTCAAGAACCTCCTAACGATGACTGGGATGGTGGCTGGAAGTTGTTAGAGAAATAGTCGTTAGTCCTTAGTGATTGGTCAAAGGATAATTGTTAAGACCATAGCGCCCATACAACAATGCCCATATCCCATACACTAGGCTTGAGCAACGGGTGCAAGCCTAAGTCTTGTTTCAATTAACTAAGGACTAATGGATTAACGATTAGAGAACCTTGTGAGTGTACTCATGCTGTTTTACATTATCTTCCTTAGTAACAACTCGCTGCATATTTAGCAACCGCTTGCGTTCTGTGGAAAAGTTGAAGTTATCAAACGTTGTGCCGAGGGGAATATGAGCGATCGCTTCTGGACAACTCTTGTAAGTGCGTGCAGCCGCGAGGGCTCGGTTAGTAAAATCATCGCAAAACTGAGCATCCTCTGGAAACTCAGCGGGTTTGACAAGGCTATCCCCTGAGATTACTTGACCTAGAGTTGTACCAAAAGCCACTGAGTAAGATGTAGGAACGCTTTTAAGCAGTGCTTCTAGGGAGGCTGAGGGGATGGGTTCAATAATTTGAACTTGATGAACTTCCCCCTCTTCTTTGATAAAGCAGGTGGCTAAGCCCACCACCAGGTAGTTATCGGTAGATAAATCGGGAGCATTAGCTAAGGGAGTTGCAGCGGTCATAAGACTATTTCAGTACAGGATTTGAAACCAAGTTGACACTCCCCCGTCTAAAGACGTGGGGATTCCTAGATCAGCGAACCACCTTAAACCGTCGTGTCTTCGGGAGAAGCAATACTTAACCAAATATCGGTAGAAAACTACCAAATACCCAGTTAATTCACGGCAGACCTAGAGGGCAGTTCTCCTTAGGCGTTCAGGTACTTTCTTGAGAGTGCCGACTCTTTTCCCCATGTTTCGGTGTGCCCCACCGTACACTACGGTGCAATCTGTGGCAAATTCAATTCGCCAACGGAAAGCGCACCGGTTTTTCTTGGAAAGTTTTCTGTTCTAGGTTCACACGTCAATTGTTGGTTGACGATTGGGTTTTTAGAGAGGATTTTCCCTACCCTCTGAGCATTACTACTTTCTAGGCGGTCAAACTTGGTTCCCTATTCCAGCTGTCCTAGCGGTTTTTCAGCCTGTACTCTATAATACTTTATTCTACACAGGCAAGGAGAAGATTAGGGAAGCTTACAATCTTTTTTTTTCACGGCGACTAAAGTCGCTCTCGAGCTTTCATCCACGCTCTGAAGAGGCGTGGTTTTCAGCTTGGTGACTCTCACATATAGCAGCAACCGAAGTATAGTTGAGGACAGAGTATTTTGGTTGAAAGGGAGCAGGGAGTAGGGACTAAGGCCGTAGGCCACGCGGGGCGCGTTCGGAGCAGAAATATGTCTTAAGCTTTACTTCGACTGTTATTAATCACGCGCCAAGATAAATCAAATCAATAGCTTTGGTGGCATTCTATCAGCAGAGCAGGTCAGCTGATACCTACCCGGTGCGCTTACAGTCGTTGAATTAAATTCGCGCTTAGGTGAGCGCCGTTTAATCCAACCGCCGCTGACCTAAGTCTTCTCTATTCTGCT
>NZ_JAAHIE010000300.1:0-9006 GCF_010671945.1 Moorena sp. SIO4E2 | reverse complement strand
CGATGATTCCATTGTTGTTAAGGAAGATAGAGTTGGCATTAATCTTTACCTCCCCTGCTGAATTCTCCTGTTCAAAGCTTCTAGCACTAACCGGTCCATCAGAGACAATTAACTGCCCAGTGGTAATATTCAACAACTTTCCGGCATTTCCTGTTCCTTGAGCTTGAGTAAACAAGCCACTGACAAACCGACCATCGGCTGATGTTCCAATGAGTTGAACCTTTTCGGAAGCATTCACTATCAAATTTCCACCGTCCCCTTCACCAAAAGTCCTAGCTGCAACTTGTGCTCCATCAGAGACCATTAACTGCCCAGTGGTAATCTTCAACTCTCCCGCATTTCCTGTTGCTTCCCGATTAGCTTGAGTAAACAAGCCGCTGGGAAACAGACTATCCACTGAGGTACCAATCAGTTGAACCTTTGAGTCGGCATCAACAGTCAAATTTCCCCCGTCCCCTTCACCAAAAGTCCTAGCTGAAACAATTGCTCCATCTTTGACAATTAACTGCCCAGTAGCAATATTCACATCTCCCGAATTTCCTGTCCCAAAAGTTTGAGCAAACAAGCCATTGGGAAACCGACCATCGGCTGAGGTACCAATCAGTTGAACCTTTGAGTCGGCATCCACAGTCAAATCTCCCCCGTCCCCTTCACCAAAAGTCCTAGCTGAAACAATTGCTCCATCAGAGACCATTAACTGACCAGTGGTAATACTCAAATCTCCCCCATTTCCTGTTGCTCCTGGAAAAACTCGGGCTCCCAAGAGGCTGAAATTACCATCAGCCGATACACCAATTACTCGAACAGATTCAGTGGCATTCACTATCAAATCTCCCCCCTGTCCTGAGCCCAATACATCTGTAGTTATCCTAGAACCACCCTCAAGGCTGAGGTGAGAAGCCTTAACAACTATGCGACCGCCACTTCCACTGCCGTTGGTTCTCGCAAAAACAAAAGAGCGATCGCGTAAAGTCACATTAGCCCCTTGCACCTGGATACTCCCACCACCTTCCCCACTGGTAATGACTATAGCCCTCTCAGACAAACTAATATCCTGAAACTCTTGAACTCCTGAATAATCCAACACAAAACTAGTATCTTTTGGGGTCAAGTTCACTACACTATTAGAACCAACACTCCCCAGCTCAATGCGTCCATCGGTTGCTGTTAAATTACCACCAGGAATATTAATGTCACCACCAATTAGCCCTAAGGTTTGACCATTTGGTACCTGAAACAGACTAGATTGATTAGTAATACTCCCGGGATTAGAACCATATTGCAACCCAGAGGGAATATTAATCGTCAACAACGGTTTACCATTCGGATTTTTAGCACTGAATACTGTGCCATCTTCAAACAACACACTATCAGCAGTACTCCCAAAAAATGAACCTCCAATATCCAGTATGCTATTGGGACCAAAGACAATACCGTTGGGATTGATCAAAAATAAATTAGCATTGCCCAACACTCCTAGAGTCCCCAAAATATTGGAAACATTACCTCCCGTTACCCGACTGAGGATGTTCTCAATTCCTGCTGGATTCGCAAAATAAACTCGTCCAAACTCGGCCACATTAAAATCTTGAAAGCTGTGGAATAGATTGCTTTCTCTAATCGCCCCACCTTCAATTAAATCTGCTAGGTTCCCGTTAACATCAACATTGGGCGTTACTACAGACCGTTCATTACCGACGGTATTATCTGGGGTGATTTGCCCTAATGCCGTAGTTGCAGCTAATAGAGAACACAGAACAAAGGGACTTGCTGCCACAAGTCGGTCAATCCGAGGTTTCATGTTTATCAATCAAAATGCTCCCGATTTCTCGGATTATTTCATAAAGTTGGAGTTAAGGTTTACTGATTTAACAATTATTTAAAAAGACAATAAAAATTAATAAAAATATAGCAAAGGAAACAGGGAATAAAAATTATCACAATTCCTAAACGGATTGCTATGGCGTTTTTCATAACTATAAGGTACACAGGATTTTTTCCCTGTTCCCTGCTCCCTGCTCCCTGCTCCCTGCTCCCTAAAAACCCAGAAATTTGTAAAAAATAAAGTCGCAAACCGCTATATGTAACCATTTAGCTGAGAAAAAAAATGCGATTGACCTTTGGTCACGCTAAAAGCGATCGCTAATCTAACTAGCGATCGCTAACAGTCTTGGGATGACACTTTTGTGTTAGACAAATACATCAAGTGCCTGCTCAGCAGCATCGAGATTGCCGAATACAGTCAGATTATCCTCGCCGCCAAGGATGGCTACTACGGCTTCTTGACCACTAACTGTTTCGCGACCGAAACTAATATTGCCCAAGAATTCATCAGCGAAATCAAAGGCATCCCCTGCCTCAAAGTCAGTGATTTGGTCAAAGTCCTGGAGACCGTCTTGGAAGATTTCACTGCCGAAGGCGAAGATGTCTGCACCTGAATTGCCAGTTAACAAGTCATTGCCAACCCCTCCGTTCAAGACATCATTAGCGCTACCACCAATCAGAGTATCATTGCCCTCATTACCGAAAACAGTACCGTTAACAGTGCCTGCGATCCCATCATAGGTATCATCACCACCACTGAGTAGAACATCGCCGTTGATAGTGCCTTGGTTAACAATAGTTACGTCACCCTCAGCATCCTGAACATCAATACCCACCTGAGGGCTGCCTGCAACAACACCACCGTTGATAGTGCCCCTATTAATGATTTCGCCGTTGAGTTCGACTCCGTCCTCAATCAGCAGTGCCGCATCAGTTTCTGAGGTCAAGGTGCCTTCATTGACAATATCACCATTGAAGACTGAGAGGTCAGTATTAGTACCCTGTCTGAGGCGAACAGCAGTAGCTCGGTTGTTACCCACCGGCACACCACGTCCGATCACCGTACCCCGATTAATCACACTACCTGTGACATCAGCACCGAGTTGTAGAGAAATGGCATCCCCATCATTGCCTTCACCGACATCGATCAGACCACTACTTTCGTTGACAATCGAGTAGGAAAGCGCACTCTGGTCAGTGTAAACCACACCATCCCGGGGACTGGCAGAGCTGAGAATCTGACCGAAGTTTTGAAGGCTAATATCTTGACCACCGATATTTACGGCACGACTAGCACTAGTGATAGTACCGAAATTTTGCAGCGCGCCAGAAGAGGTACCGCCATTGGCAAAGCTGACGCCGTTGAAAGCACCATCAATCGTACCGTTGTTAACGATGGTACCATTGAGTTCTACTCCCGACTCAATCAGGATACCACTATCAGTTTCTGAGATCAAAGTGCCTTCATTGACAATATCACCATTGAAGACTGAGACATCCGCTCCTCCGATGTCAGTACCCTGTCTGAGGCGAATCGCAGTAGCTTGGTTGTTACCCACCGGCACACCACGTCCGGTCACCGTACCTTGATTAACCACACTGCCTGTGACATTAGCACCGAGTTGTAGAGAAATGGCATCTCCATCATTCCCCTCACCCACATCAATTACAGCATCAGGACCATTGAAAATATCATAGGATGTAGCGGTCTGGTCAGCGTAAACGACACCATCCCTCGGACTGGCAGAGGAGATAATCTGGGCTAAGTTATCAACCTTGATGTTCTGACCACCGATGTTGACGGGACGACTATCACTGGTAATCAAGCCTTGGTTGGTTAATGTGCCAGAAGAAACACCACCATTAACGAAGTTGACACCATTGAAGCTACCATCAATTGTGCCTGTTTCTGCGTTAAAGATGCTGGCATTAGTGCCAGTGATATCAACAGCACTACCATCAACATCCAATGTACCGAATACGGTTAAAGAATCCCCTACTCCGGGTAGTATTACTGGCTCGGTTAGAGTTTCTCCAGTGGGAATAAAAGTGTTTGACATGAAAGTTCCTCCGAATGCAAGTGAATTAAGTTGAGAGTGGAAGTAAACACTGGTCTACCGGCAATAGACCAGTGTAATGTTTTTAACCTCAGGCAAACATTGACCCTTAGGCAAAAACCATAGGTTTTAACAGGGCATTAGCGCTTTTGTCTAGTCGCTAAGGTGTCTATATTTCTACAATGGCATTCGGATCAGAGCCTAATGTCTCAGTTTTTGTATCAGTTTTTTAGCTCAGTTATTTTAACTAGGTTTAGTTGTATAATTTTTTTCATACTTAGCCCAGGGTGAGCTTATATTTTTCTCAGACTAATCTCAGGTTGAGCCATCAACCGATGAAATTAATCCTATTCAGAGGCGCTATATAGCATAAGTTGGAATAATAGTTGTCTCAGTTTTTGTCTCAGTTGTCTCAGTTTTGCTTTTTTTCTCAGTTTTGCTTCAGTTTTGCTTCATTTATAAAGTAATTCCTATCACATTTGGCTTAACAAGCGTGTTATTCTCCCATCACCCCATTAACCTACAGTCTTAATTTCAATCATTTAGCCTATCTACTTTAGTGATAGTGCTTAATTTTCGGCTGTTACCCCGGATCGGGTAATCAGTTAACGAAGGTGTGATCTGGTTTATAGGTTTTATAAATCAGATGTAAACATAGGAGGTCTTTTTTTATTCTCCAATAAAACTCCGGATATCTTTCCCCTCTTGCCTTTTACCTCTTACATGCATGCCTTTTCCGGCAATAATTTTGTTTACAACCAAGATATAAACCCGCTGATCGGTTGTTAAACAATTTGTAAGCATATGCGCTACGCGCACGCTACGTGAACAGCCGTCAGCCGTGAGCTTTTAGCTCACGCTACTTGAGGTGCCGTCTGCTTTGTGGCACAGGCTAGAAACCTGTGACGTAGCTCATAAGCTGAATGCTGATAGCTGAATGCTGATAGCTGAATGCTGATATCTGAATGCTGATATCTGAATGCTGATATCTGAATGCTGATATCTGAATGCTGATAGCTGAATGCTAATAGCTGAATGCTTACGGTTAGTCAGCTAGACACCGCTCCACTCACAGCTAGGGAGAGTTGGTTTGGTGAAGACCAAGCTTTTATTGTGGTGCATTGCAACCACAACGTTTTCTGATGGCTGCTTCTACTTAATCGGTGATCAAGGTCAGCAATTGGAATTCAGTGATGAGGATAGCTCAAAGTTATGTCTATTTTTATGATCGGCACCCAACGCTCAGGCTCTAATTTATTGCGCCTGATGTTGAATCAGATTGGTGATCTCGCTGCTCCCCACTCCCCTCACATATTGCAGCGGATGATGCCATTACTACCTAGCTATGGGGATTTGAGTCAAACGGACACCTTTACCCTCTTAGTCAATGATGTGTGTCGTTTAGTGGAACTCAATCCCGTTCCTTGGGAGGGTGTGAATTTAGATACAAAGGAAGTCATTTCCCTTTGCCGAGAGCGGTCTTTGGTGGCGATATTTGCCTCTGTTTACGATATTATGGCACAAACTTGGGGAGCACAGCAATGGTGTTGCAAAAGTTTAGCCAACGTTTACTACCTGCCAGAGATTACCGCTTACTTGGAAAACGCTAAATTTATCTATTTGTACCGGGATGGTCGAGATGTGGCGGTTTCTTTTAAAAAGGCAGTGGTTGGGGAAAAGCACTTCTACCATATTGCTCAAGAATGGGCAAAAGCCCAGGGTTTAGCACTCCAGATGCGCTCTCGCCTAAGTCCCGAGAGGTTTTTCAGTATCAGTTATGAAACCCTAATCAGCTCTCCTGAGACTACCCTGCAGGATCTGTGTAATTTTCTTGGCGTCCACTATACTCCTGAGATTCTGGATTTCCATCAATCCCAGGAAGCCTCGAATGCTGCCACTTCTAGCTCCCTATGGAGTAATGTCACGCAACCTGTAATTAAGCAAAACACTAAGAAGTTTCTCCAGGAAGCTACGGATGAGGAAATCCTGATTTTTGAATTGGTGGCGGGAGATGTACTTGATGCTCTCGGTTACGAACGGGTTGGAATTCTTAAAGGCAAAGAAATCAAATTCAGCAGCAGTGCGATCGCTAAATTTAATGCGATTAACCAAAGCTTGAAAGCAGAAGTACGCCAAAAGATGGATCCTGAGGACTTAAAGCGACGGGATCGCCAAGCCACTCTGCTCAAAGAGATTAAAGCACGTCAGACCGTAGTGGCTTAAAGAACTGACTATGTTAAAAAAACTGCATGTAAACTCGGAAAATTCCGAGTCGGTATCCCTTTGGTTTCTGTTTTGGAACTTTTTCAAGATCGGAAGTACAGCGTTTGGCGGTTTCATGGCTCTGATTTCCGTAGTGGAGAATCGGATGGTGCGGCGGCACAAACTCCTCACCCATGAAGATATGCTGGACGGCATTTCCTTAGCCACTGTTTTACCTGGTCCAGTTGCTGCTAATGTAGTAGCCTATGTGGGCTATCGCTTGGGGAGGACTAATGGGGCTGTAGTCAGTGCTATTGGTGTGTTGCTCCCTTCTTTTATCCTGGTAATTGGTCTAACCATTGCTTATCTCCAGGCCGGGGAAATTCCAGCACTTCAAAAAGCCTTTGCGGGATTTATTCCTGCGGTGGCGGCGATTATCTTGAGTGCCGCCAGGCGCATGAGCAAAAAAGCGATCAAAGGCTGGCGGGAACTACTGATTGCTTTAATAGCGGCAGTCCTACTCAAGGTAGTAGGAGGATTCTACATTACTGTGCTAGTGGTGGTGGGTTCTGGATTGCTAGGATGGTTTTGGTTACGTGACACTAAGCAGTCGGGACAGGAGAGTTCTCAAGCTCAACCGATTCAGGAGTCAATTGAGGGGATTTCCTGGCTGAAGCTCTCAGTCACCTTCGTGATCCTCCTGAGTTTTCTGTTGCTTTCTCTGATTCCCCTACCCTTTTTGGGGGAAACCAGCCTCGGGAAACTATTCGTGACATTTTCCGGAATGAGCCTGATGCTATTTGGTGGAGGCTACGTGTTCATTCCCCTGATTCAAGAAGTGGTAGTGAATACTTATGGTTGGGTGACTCAGACAGAATTTGCTAATGCGATCGCAATCGGGCAAATTACTCCTGGACCAATTCTGATCAGCGCTGCCTTCATCGGTTATGTGGTGAAAGGGATTTCGGGAGCAATAGTAGCAACAGTAGGGATTTTCTTACCACCAGGACTGCTGATGGTAACCTGTTCCCACTTATTGAAACATATCAAAGAATCTACAGTCATTCAGGCGGCGCTCACAGGAATTCGTCCTGCCGTGATTGGCATGATCATTACCGCTGCTATTGTAGTAGCTGGGAGTGCTGAATTTCATGTTGGCAGCCTGGTGATCTTTGCCGCAGCCTTAGTTGCCATGTGGCGGTTCCGCGTGAAGGTGCTGTTGATTATCCCGATTGCTGGAATTTTCGGCTTAGTACTTTACTCAATCTAGAATGGGTTGCTATAGCAAAGGGAACAGCGGATCACCGGAACAGGGAACAGCGGATCACCTCCCTTAAAAATCTTTAAGACCCTGTAGGGTGGGCAAGAGGTGATCACAGATAAGCTGTACTGAAAACTCTAGGACTTTTGCCCACCAAAAAGCCAAGCTACCCACAGTTAATCCTGGTGGGCAAGGTGATTCGTCAACCCAACCGCTCCCATTGATTTCCCCTTGCCCACCCTACAAAACTCCCTACTCCCTACTCCCTACTCCCTACTCCCTACTCCCTACTCCCTGTTCCCTGTTCCCAGAATTCCTAAACGGATCCCTATTAGCATCCCAACTTTTTAGCCTCAAGGTTTCAATCAGCTTATCCAGGGAGCCATAATCCTCTGCCGGTAAAAACTTATCTATGTTAGCAGCTGCCAGGGCTGGATGGTTCGGCGGGATATTTAGAAGCGCTTCGGTCACTGCTGCGACTAATTGCGGGTCAGTACCCTTAACCGCAGCAATCGGCCACTCGGGATAGAGCTCGGTGGTATGAGTATAGAAGAATTCGTCCTTAGCCGACTCTAGGATTCTCAGCTGTTCCAGGTTTTCCAGCAAGCCTTGGTTGACCATCTTTTCTAATTGACATGTACGGATAAACCCAACATCAATTTTGCCGTTGACTACATCAAGCACGATCTGGTCTTGTGATTTGTTTTCCACAAAACTGCTGAAGTCCAGGAACGGGTCAATACCATGTTGAAGCAGATGATAGATTTGGAAAATGCAGCCAGCCGCCGCCGTTTGAAAAGCCACGCAGGCTGCCTTCTTACCCCGCAGATCCTTCAGCTTGTAGATATTGCTATCGCTTCTGACGATGATCAGACCACCAAATTTTGTACCCACCTGAGGTCGAGAGTGGGTAAGTAGAAACTCCGTATCGTAGAGCCGACGGATTTGCACAGCTGCCAGAGGATTGTTGGTGGTAAAGTGCAAATTACCTTGGGCTACTTCAATGAATTGACTTTCTTGGGTAACAGGTACTAAGGATAAAGGGCGATTAATCACCCCAGAGAGGTAGTTTAGGAGTGGCTGATACCGTTGTTTGACAGAATCCACGCTATCAATGATAAGCACACCCACCCGGACAGTATTGTCCGACACTTGTTGATGGGAAGTATCAACGGGTATCACTGATGGGTTTGCAGAATTTTTATTCTCGCAGGCGGTAAGCCCTAGGATAATAGCAATAGATACACCAGTCAACAGATGAATTATTGTCTGTTGATAACTTATTGAGTTAACTATATTTTTAACCATCAAAACCGATTAAATTCTTTAAGAAAAATAATCATAAAAATAATTTAAACTAGATCTTATTTTTTTCTTGACAAGAGTTATTTCACCTGATGGATACTTTGATAAAGTTTCGATAAAGTTTTAGACATACCCTAGCCAGCCTTAGTTTTTACTGTCAGCAGTTACGAGTATACACAAGACTGCCGAAAAAATATACCTGTAGAGTTAGCCATGACTATAGCGCTTTTTATCCTCATGAGGTACACATATTTTTTTACCTCTTCCCTCTTCCCTCTTCCGAAGTCCCTGCTCCCTGCTCCGAAGTCCCTAAAACCTTAGGTGCGCTTGACCTTGGCGAATTAAATTCGCCAAGGA
>NZ_JAAHIE010000030.1:0-33112 GCF_010671945.1 Moorena sp. SIO4E2 | reverse complement strand
TCCCCAAGCGGCTGCTTGGGGAGATATTAAACGTACACTACAGCAACGGTATCCTGGTTTACGAGTCTTGTTTTCACCGGCTCAGGTTCAAGGGGAACTTGCGATCGCATCAATAGTTAACGCTATTGATCGAGTCGAGCGGGATGGCAGAGCCAAACTACTGATATTAGCTCGGGGGGGTGGAGCATCAGAGGATTTAGCTTGTTTCAATGATGAACGGGTGGTGCGAGCAATTGCTCAATGCTCAATACCGGTGATCACCGGTATTGGTCATCAACGGGATGAATCCTTAGCTGACTTAGTAGCTGACTACAGTGCTCACACCCCGACAGCAGCAGCGGAACAAGCTGTACCAGAACTGATCACCCTTTATGCTGAACATCAACAGCGGCAGACTAGCCTTTATCAAGCGGTGACTCAAATCACACAGGCATCTCGCCATCAACTGCACCATCTACGAACACGATTGCGACACCTAGCTCTAGACCAACAACTACACCAGGAACAAAATGCGATTGCATTTCAGCATCAGCGATTGTTGCAAGTGACATCAAAGCGTCTGAGCCAAGGGATCCAGCACTGTCAACTTCTCAAGGAAAAACTCAATACCCTTGACCCTCAAAAAGTCCTACAACGAGGCTATGCACTAGTGCGCACCTCAGATGGAACCATTGCTTCGTCTACAGGGCATTTGGCTCCTGGAGAAGAACTACAAATTCAGTTAGGTGAGGGTCAAGTTAAAGTCAAGATTATCGAGATTGTTGATAGTTGACGGTTGACCGTTGACGGTTAAGCTAAAGCTTGTAAGGCTTGCTCTACAATAAGAGCCGCTTGGTCAACTTCCTGAGCTGACACAATTAGGGGTGGAACAAAGCGAACTACCTTTGGTCCTGCTGGTACCAACAACAAACTTCGTTCCATAACGGCTTTAACTACATCCACGGAAGTCAGATCGATATCTGATTTTAGTACAAGCCCATTAATTAGACCCCAGCCTCGCACTTCGTCAATAACTTCGGGATATTTCTGAGCGATCGCTGTTAGTCTGGTGCGCAGCTGCTCACCCCGCACCTGAACATTTTGCAAAATATTCTCCTGTTCCAAGGTTTTTCCTACAGATAGGGCGACTGCACAGACAAATGGATTACCACCAAAGGTGCTAGCGTGCTCTCCGGGTTGGAAGATATCACAGAATTTCTTAGACATCATTGCTCCAATGGGAATGCCACCAGCCAATCCCTTGGCACTGGTGAAGATATCTGGCTCTATTCCCAGATTCTGATAGCCCCAGTATTTACCAGTGCGACCCATACCCACCTGGACTTCATCCAGAATCAGCAGGATGCCAGTTTCATCACAGATCTCTCTAACTTGCTGGAAGTAGTCTAGGTCTCCTGGCCGAACACCTCCTTCTCCCTGTAATGGTTCCAGCATCACTGCTGCTACCCGGCGATTTCCCTCATCAATATCTGCGATCGCATTTTCCAATGCCTGAATATCGTTGTAGGGTACGTACTCGAACCCAGGTACCAAGGGGTCAAAGTTTTTCTGGTACTTAGGCTGGCCAGTAGCTGTGATTGTTGCCAAGGTTCGCCCATGGAAACTGGCCTGAGCGGTCAAAATCACTGGCTGTTCAATATCGAGCACAGTGTGGCCATATTTCCGTGCCAGTTTGATAGCAGCTTCATTAGCCTCCGCTCCCGAGTTACAGAAAAATACTCGTTCTGCACAAGAATGGTCAATGAGCCACTTCGCTAATGCCCCTTGCTCTGGAATGTAGTAGAGATTGGAAACATGGTTTAGCTTTTGGATTTGCTTAATTACCGTTTCTACCACAATTGGGTGAGCATGACCTAAGGTACAGGTAGCAATCCCTGCCACAAAGTCAAGATAGTCTCGCCCGGAAGTATCCCAGACATGGCAACCGGCACCCCGCTCTAAGGCAATAGGAAAGCGTCCATAGGTTTTCATGACCCTAGCATCAAATTCAGTTAGGTCATAAGGTGCACCCCCAGCCGGAGCTGACTCTGCCGGTCGGGTGGGATTGTTAACAATAGTTTCTGGGCTCACGAGCTTAGTCCTTGTGTGATTAGTGAACGGTCAAGGTTGGCTTGCTAGGCTTTACCAATGAGCGTATGGAGCGTTATGCCATACTATTTTCAATTGCCCAACGGGCTAATTCAGTACGGTTATGGAGACCAGTTTTCCCTAGCATGTTAGACACATGACTTTCTATGGTACGCTGAGAAACATTCAGCTGCTGAGCAATCTCCCGATTTGCCATACCTCTTGCCACAAACTGGACAACCTTCCGCTCAGTAGGAGTCAAATCAACATCGTAAGGAACGTTAATTCTGGGTGCGCTGTCTGGATTAGAAACTGTGAGCTGCATCATACGAGCAGTTTGCTTGAGGCAAGATTCCACCTGTGCTACCAGTTCTTCTGGCTCAAAGGGCTTAACCATATAAATATCCGCACCCTTATTGAGTCCTTTTATTCGATCTTGGCTTTGACCCTTGGCTGAGAGAAATAGTACCGGAATGCAGCTGGTGCGAGAATCATCTCTGACCTTTTCTACCAGGGTATAGCCGTCCATTTCTGGCATCATCACGTCACAGATAATCATATCAGGAATATCCTGCTCTAAAATGTCCAGAGCTTCTTTCCCATGTTCAGCGGTCATCACCTCGTATCCCCGAAACTCTAGGTAGTCCTTGACTAGCAATATGAGGTTGGGGTCATCATCAATCAGCAGCAGTTTTTGTTGCTCTCTTACAGCATTGTCCTTCATAACTGTAACGTTTTTTATACTTTGCTTGCTTAATTTTGTTAATAGTGGTAGTACCTCTTGCCTTTTCTAATGCCTGGAAGTTACCAAGCTGCTTTAACTCTCCAACCAATAATCCTACCTCACCATAATTAGGGTTGGTAAGAATTAGGGTTGGTAAGGAAAAGACTTAACTTGAACGTTGCACCGGGAACCCTAGGCTGGCCAAGTCAGTAGATTTTAGAACCCGTTGCGTCGCCAAGGTGGGCTTCATTACAACTAGGATGTTAACCTGCTTGGGGTTGGGGAGGAGCTGCTTCCATTGCCTGGTAGTCTAAAGCAGATGGTTGAAGAGTTTCTGGCAAAGGATGAACTAAAAAAGCATAGTCTTCTAAAACTTGGTTGCCAATAATATGCTCTTGAATAATGCGTTCAATCACCTCAGGAGTAGCACTGTGATACCAAACACCGTCTGGGTAAACTACCATGACAGGACCATAGGTACAGACTCGCAGACAATTAGCCTTGGTGCGAAAAATGCAACTTGGTTGAACATCCTTGGGCTGGTCTAGTTTTAGCTCTTTAAGGCGTTTTTTGAGATATTCCCAGGATTGAAGGCTAATTTCTTTTGAGCAGCATTTCGGTTTAGTTTGATCAGCACACAGGAAAATGTGGCGCTGAATTTGATTAAGCCCTAAGCTTTTTATGTTAGCAGCTAGGGTAATTTGCTCTGATGCTTCGATAGTGGAAGTGTCAGAATTATCAGAATTATCAGAATTATCAGAATTATCAGAATTAGATGCTTGGGTAGCTTCAGGCTCAGTTTTGTCTGCTGGCATGAGTTTTAGGGCTTTTGTGTGAGGATGAGTTGAAAGTGCGAGGTCAGCTATCAGCGGTCAGTTATCAGCTATCAGCTAGCAGGGGCTTTAACTGCACGGCGTTGGATCAGTAAAACGAGCAGGGATTTTCAACCAGCCGTACCAGCACTCCCGGTGCTTGTTTACTACCGACCGTTGATTAAGTGACGGCTGATAGCACCTCAAGTAGCACCATCTGTAGCGCATTAGCTGAATGCTTAAAGGGGGAGAGTAACAACCTATCTGTTATATCTATTTGCTTGTCCTAGTTGTCAGTGGTCAGCAGTCCATTGGTTGCAGTGCTGGTTTTTTAACCAATTTCTGGGACTAATGTAAAACCTTCTAGGTGCCCTTGCCGTCGGCGAATTAAATTCGCCACGGGTCGCACCTGATGAAATAGGGACAAGCTACACCATACCGATACTGATACACAGATAATAACCCAAAGCTATCTGATCCGTGCATTTGCTATCTGTTAACCTGCTATGAGTTCGGGAACCCGTACAGAGGTATTTATTGCCATGTACTGCTGATTTTGAGTAAATTAGCACTCAGGAGCTGAGAGTGCTAAATCGGCTCAGATGAATCAGATGAAGTAGAGAGGAAAAACTGATATGGCAGCTGTAACTCTGAGTGTTTCCACCGTTAAGCCCTTAGGGGATCGAGTTTTTGTTAAGGTAAGCGCCGCTGAAGAAAAAACTGCTGGCGGTATTCTACTACCCGATAACGCTAAGGAAAAGCCTCAAGTTGGGGAAATTGTAGCCACCGGACCTGGGAAGCGCAACGATGATGGTTCTCACGCTGCTCTCGAAGTCAAAGTAGGGGACAAGGTACTTTACTCCAAGTACGCTGGTACCGATATTAAGTTAGGGAACGAAGAGTACGTTTTGTTGTCAGAAAAAGACATCTTGGCAGTCGTCAGCTAACACCTTGAAGGCAAACAAGTTGAGCCCTTAAACCCTCAACCCTTTTACCTTCAAGGCTTTTATCTTCAACCTTAATCACCGTTAGGAACTGAACTCAAAACCTATGGCTAAGCGCATTATTTACAACGAAAATGCTCGTCGCGCCCTAGAAAAGGGAATGGACACTCTGACTGAAGCTGTAGCTGTCACCCTTGGACCAAAAGGTCGCAACGTAGTGTTAGAGAAGAAGTTTGGTGCTCCTCAAATTGTTAATGATGGTGTCACCATTGCTAAAGAGATTGAACTGGAAGACCACATTGAAAACACTGGTGTTTCTCTGATTCGGCAAGCAGCTTCAAAAACCAATGATGCTGCTGGTGATGGGACTACAACCGCTACGGTACTAGCTCATGCTGTGGTCAAAGAAGGCTTGCGCAATGTTGCTGCCGGTGCAAACCCGATCGCCCTGAAGCGGGGTATTGATAAAGCTACTGCGTTTCTGGTGGACAAGATTGCTGAACATGCCCGCCCAGTAGAAGACTCTAAAGCCGTTGCCCAAGTTGGTTCTATCTCTGCGGGTAACGATGAGACCGTTGGTCAGATGATTGCTGACGCAATGGACAAAGTGGGCAAAGAGGGCGTGATTTCCCTTGAAGAAGGGAAGTCTATGACCACTGAACTAGAAATTACCGAAGGGATGCGCTTTGACAAAGGCTATATCTCTCCCTACTTTGCTACTGACACTGAGCGGATGGAAGCAGTTCTAGAAGAACCTCACCTCCTACTCACTGACAAGAAAATCACCCTGGTACAAGACCTGGTGCCAGTACTTGAGCAAGTGGCTCGTTCTGGCAAGCCGTTGCTGATTATTGCTGAAGACATTGAGAAAGAAGCCCTGGCCACCTTGGTGGTCAACCGCCTACGGGGTGTTTTGAATGTGGCAGCTGTCAAGGCTCCTGGCTTTGGCGATCGCCGTAAGGCTATGCTGGAAGACATTGCTACCCTAACTGGTGCACAAGTAATTACCGAAGATGCAGGTCTAAAGCTTGAAAACGCTAAGCTGGAAATGCTGGGTAAAGCCCGTCGTGTGACCATAACTAAGGACAACACCACTATCGTTGCTGAAGGTAACGAAAATGCAGTGAAGGGTCGTTGTGAGCAAATCCGCCGTCAGATGGACGAAACGGATTCTTCCTACGACAAAGAAAAACTGCAAGAGCGGTTAGCTAAACTGGCTGGTGGTGTCGCTGTGATTAAAGTCGGTGCTGCTACAGAAACGGAAATGAAAGACCGCAAGCTGCGTCTGGAAGATGCCATCAACGCTACCAAGGCAGCTGTGGAAGAAGGTATTGTCCCTGGTGGTGGTACAACTCTAGCTCACCTGACTCCTGACCTAGAAACTTGGGCAAACGAGAACCTGAAGGCTGAAGAACTTACCGGTGCATTGATTGTTGCTCGTGCCCTGTCTTCACCTCTGAAGCGAATTGCCCAGAACGCTGGTCAAAATGGTGCGGTGATCGCTGAGCGAGTTAAAGAAAAAGAATTTAACGTCGGCTACAATGCTTCCAATGGTGAGTTTGTAGATATGTTTGAAGCTGGAATCGTTGACCCAGCTAAGGTAACTCGTTCTGCTCTCCAAAATGCCGCTTCCATCGCAGGTATGGTGTTGACCACCGAGTGTATTGTGGTAGACAAGCCTGAGCCTAAGGAAAATACTGCTGCTGGTGCTGGTATGGGTGGCGATTTTGATTACTAAAGCCTACCGAATGAATTAAAGCACTCTAATTGGCATAAAAGATAGATACAGCTGCTTCTTCAACGAAGCAGCTGCTTTTTATTGCCGAAACAAACCCAGATTATCTAATCTAAGAGATACTAGAAACGAGCCTTGCAGCAGTTGAGATGGGACAGTTGCCTATGTCTTTGAAAATTGAATACGGACTCTTCAAGCTTGATTTCACTGACTACCACGCAGTTTTAGGAATTCCAGTTGATGCGGATGTTAAGGCAGTCCGTCAACGGTACCTTCAAATTGCTAGACGTTTGCATCCCGACAGTTGCAAAGCCAGTACCGAAGTGGAAAAAAATCAAGCAAATCTGCTGTTAACACGGCTGGTTAATCCTGCTTATGAACAGCTCTCTAGAGGTCATCGTGACTATGCTGCTAGTCTAAGTCACTTGAGTAAGCGGTTAGGGGCTCAAGGAGATAAAATTTCCCTGGCTAGCGCAACGGCTAAGCAATTATTACAAGCAGGGGCAAATTTAGATAATCTTTACAAAACCTCAGTTGACCACCTAGCATCAGAGCAATACCAAGCCCTTGACCAAGCCTTGGCAAAAATTGCCGAAATCAGTGAACTTAACCTAGTTTATTTGATGTGTAAAAGTGGTAAGGGCGAAACGGTAAAAACTTCTGTCTCAACCCCTGTGAAAACTCAAGCAACTGGTGTGACCCAGCCAAATAGTCAGACTACTACCGGTGCAACATCACAGGGAGGGTCGGTTGGGACTAAGGGAGTATCACGAGTGGATAGCTATATCCGCCGTGCTGAAGGATATTTGGTGAAAAACAATTTTGCTGCGGCAGTTTTGGAGTTGCGAGAAGCTCTGAAGTTGGACCAAAACAATAGCGACTGCCATAGTTTATTGGGAATTGCTTATTTGAAGCAAAATAAGGGGACAATGGCTAAAGTACACATTAATAAGGCGTTGCAATTGAACCCTCAGAACGAAAAAGCATTGAAGGCGAAACAGATTCTAAATGAATTAACCCCGAAAAGTGCCGGTAGCCAGCCAAAGGTTTCGCCTGAAGCAGCTAAAGGGAAACCGTCCAATAAATCTGGTGGTGGCTTATTTGGTGGTTTATTTGGTGGAAAGAAAAAGTAATGATTCATCAACCACCCCCAGGGGCAAGGGATTTACTCCCCCTAGAAGTTACCCAAAAACGCTGGATTGCTAACCACTTACAGCAAGTATTTCACCGCTGGAGTTATCACCGGATTATCACATCAACTCTAGAATGGTTGGATACCTTGATGGCAGGAGGAGCTGTCGAACGTTCCACGGTCATCCAGTTGCACGATGCTGAGGAAGGAACGCTGGGGCTACGTCCAGAATTAACGGCATCCATAGCCAGAGCAATGGTCACTCGTATTGCTGGCAGTAATAGTGAAGCCTGCCTATCCTTACCCCAGCGACTCTATTACAATGCCAATGTATTTCGCAGACCAACTATAGGTAACCACGGACGTCAACTAGAGTTTTACCAGTCGGGAGTAGAATTATTGGGAGTTGGTGGGCTGTTGGCAGATGGGGAAATTCTGCTGTTGCTAGCCGATTGTCTTAATAATTTAGGGTTGCAGCAGTGGCACCTGATTTTGGGGGAAGCTCGGCTAACGCGATCGCTTTTGTCTCCCTTCCCCAAACCTATGCAAGACAAGGTTCGTCAAGCCATTGCCTATCTTGACCGTGTTAGCCTAGAAACGTTACCCCTATCCCCAGAATTACGAGAGCGGGCATTGTTTCTCTTTGACCTGAGGGGAGACCCTGCTGATGTTTTGCAAAAGGTTGCCAGCTTGGATTTAGACTCATCAGAACACGAGATTGTGAGCAATCTCAAATCCCTGGTGGAACTTTTAAATAGTAGTTCCGCTAGCCCCTTACCGATTGTTCTTGACCTGACCTTAGTACAAACCTTTGACTATTACACTGGTATTGTCTTTGAAGTAGTCAGTAGTAGCGAGGGCTCTAGCCGAGTTTTAGGCCAGGGAGGGCGGTACGATCAATTGCTGAGTCTATATCATCCTCAAGGAGAAACCTACCCTGGAATTGGTTTTTGCCTCAACCTAGAAGACCTTCATTATGTCTTACTGTCGAGTAATCAACTACCCAGTCGGACACCAGCTAGTGATTGGTTAGTGGTGCCAGAATTTCCCGAGGCTGAGGCGGTAGCTTTTACCTATGCCCAGAAACTTAGAGATTCTGAGCATTTGGTCAGGGTAGAGATGGATTTAGGGGGACGCTCACCAGCACAAATTAGAGCATACGCCTTGGGTCACGGTATCACCTACATTGCCTGGGTAGAAACCGATGGCACTCCTAGGATTGAGACCGTGACTAAGAAAGCGTGAAGTATTTCATAGTTCACACTTCCTAGTTCAGTTAACTAATCCTCAGCAAAAACATAGCGATGTAGTTCGCTAGGGTCAGGTTCAGGACTGGCTTGGGCAAACTCAACTGCATCATTAATGACTTCCTGGATTTTGCTCTCAATGGCTTTGAGTTCTTCGGGAGTAGCTAGATGATTTTCTGTCAGGTAACTTGCCATGTTTTTAATGGGATCACGAGTTAACCAGAATTCCTTCTCTTCTTTGGAGCGGAGTTCATCGGGATCAGCCAGAGAGTGACCTCGGAAGCGGTAGGTCAGGGCTTCAATAAGGGTTGGGCCTTCTCCTGCACGAGCCCGAGCGATCGCTTCTTGGGCAACAGTTCTGACAGCCATTACATCCATGCCATCGACTTCTACTCCAGCCATACCGAATACACTGGCTTTTTTGTAAATTTCTGGCTGGGATGTTGCCCGTTCATGAGCCATCCCAATTGCCCACTTGTTGTTTTCCACAACATAGATAACGGGCAATTTCCAAAGGGCTGCCATATTCAAACATTCAAAGAACTGACCATTATTGCAAGCTCCATCACCAAAAAAGCAAACGGTGACTTGATCAGAACTCTCATCACCCAAGGCTTCGCGACGGTATTTACTTTGGAAAGCACTACCCGTGGCCACGGGAATCCCCTCAGCTACAAAGGCATAACCTCCCAGGAGATTATGTTCTTGTGAGAACATATGCATTGAACCACCGCGCCCCTTGCTGCAGCCTGTGGCTTTGCCAAATAACTCTGCCATCACTTCCCGTGCTGGCACTCCTGCACTTAAGGCATGGACGTGGTCACGATAGGTGCTACTAACAAAGTCTTCACCAATACGCAACGCCTTGATGACTCCTGTTGACACTGCCTCTTGACCGTTGTAGAGGTGGACAAAACCAAACATTTTGCCCCGATAGTACATTTCAGCACATTTGTCCTCAAACAAGCGCCCGAGCATCATATCCTCGTAAAGGAGTAATCCTTCTGCGCTGGTAATGGGGCTGTAATCCTCTACTTTAGGTAAAGTTCTTTCCTGAGCCATTAATTTGTCCTATACTTGTCGCAACACTATACTGGCATTTCGCCAAACTACTTGTTTAGCCAATTTAAGCAAAGCTATCATAAAGTTTCACTCAAGCCTACAGGATTTCTCTTTTAGGATTTCTCTTTTAGGTCAAGCCTAGAGCGAATAGTTAGGTCAAGTTGAGTTGAGTGAGAATCACACTACTGCTTGACAATCAATACTGTTTAGTTTAGTAAAAGTTAATTAACAAAACTCGCGGAATTACCCACCTTCTTCCAAGGTGGGCTTGAAGTTACCGTAAGGTAGGGTCGCGGCTTGAGCGTCGGCAGGATATGCATAAAAGGTAACGGCGCTTTTGTAATAAGGCGACCCAACAATCAGGTTTCGTATCCGGGATGGATAGCGAGACGATAACTTGTGATGATTCGTGCTAAAATGAAGATGGTCGCTGAGCCGCCTGACCGACTAAAAGGCTACCTTATAAACGGTCTAATATACTATCAGTTTTTAGACCTGGAGGTATACAAAGTAAAGCGCGGAGCTCAGGAAAGAGACAAGCCCCGGCTGGTTAGCCACAGTGCTGTAATTCCAAGACTTGTCTGTCGTAAAAGTATACGTCGATAGAAGGCGGATGTCTGCCTGTGGACGCTGAGTAAGACCAAAATTAGCGCGGCTTTTTGAGGCGTCGGGGACGCGCGCGGGAAGCCCAAAAGACGAATAAGACCGTCCCTGAATTGACCTGAGAGTGGTTTGCCCCAACCGTGAGCGTTGCAGGTTGGGGTACTTCACAGGAGATGATCCAGTTGCTAAAATAAATAGTATTTAGCGACTCGACAAAACCGGTTAGCTGCGATACTGTGTCTTTTAAAGTGACAGATAAATAGCTATAGCCAGTTTAGGGAGTACGATATGGGCTATCATCAACTCATTCAGTTGCTCGAAAAGCTGGGGAAGTGAACCGTGCGCATTCCGCTCGATTACTACCGCATATTAGGATTGCCGATTCAGGCTACAGCCCAACAGCTCAGCCAAGCCTATCGTGATCGTACCTTACAACTACCGCGCCGAGAGTATTCGGAAGCAGCAATAGCCTCTCGTAAAACACTCCTTGAAAAAGCCTACGGGGTTTTGAGTGACCCTGAAACAAGAGAGGAGTACGATGCTGGCTTGATTGCCAAAGCTTATCAACTCCAAGAGCAACACCCATCAGTGGCGGGTGCTCCTGGTACTAATCAAACAGTAACAGGTGAAACCGTCGAAGCTCAAACTCCTACGATTGAGATTGATAACGACCAATTACTCGGAAGCTTACTGATTCTTCAAGAACTTGGGGAATACGAACTGGTTCTAAAACTGGCGCAACCGTTACTGGAAAAAGGTGACAGCGTTGGATTAAGTCAGGGGAAATTGGGGGATCCCCAACTTGTTCAACCCGACGTGGTTTTGACCTTAGCTATTGCCTGCTTAGAGCTAGGTCGAGAGGAATGGCAGCAAGGGGAGTATGAAAACGCAGCTATGTCCCTAGAAACTGGACAACAATTACTCCTACAAGAAGGCTTATTTCCGAGTGTTCGAGGGGAAATCCAAGCAGACCTCTATAAACTTCGCCCTTATCGGATTTTAGAATTATTAGCCCTGCCAGAAGAAAAAGCCATTGAGCGGCGCAAAGGCTTGCGGTTGCTCCAAGAAATGTTACAGGAGCGTCGAGGGATCGATGGCACTGGTAATGATCAATCTGGTTTAGGGATTGATGACTTTCTACGCTTTATCCAACAGTTGCGAGGCTATCTTACCTCCAACCAACAGCAAACCTTATTTGAAGCTGAAGCACGACGTCCTTCAGCTGTTGCTACATACCTAGCTGTTTACGCCTTACTAGCAAGGGGATTTGCCCACAGAGAACCGGCTTTGATTGCTCGTGCCAAGAAAATGCTGATGCGTTTGGGTAAGCGGCAGGATGTTCACCTAGAACAAGGGGTTTGTGCTCTGCTTCTCGGCCAAACGGAAGAAGCCAGTCGTGCCTTGGAACTGAGCCAGGAATACGAACCCCTAGCTTTCATTCGGGAACATTCTCAAAATTCCCCAGACTTATTGCCAGGATTATGCCTCTACGGAGAGCGTTGGCTACAAGAATCTGTATTTCCCCACTTCCGGGATCTGGCCAATCAGAAGGTGTCTTTGAAGGAATACTTTGCTGATCAGCAAGTACAAGCCTATCTAGAAAATTTACCAGATTCATCTGAGGAAACTAGCAATCAGTGGACGGTTGTACCTTCCCAAACAACCACCTATGCAACGGTAGGCTCTTCTAAAAGCATCCTGGGGCAAGATAGACTAAGCAATGGCCAAGGCTCACAGACAACGGCAGAACCAGTAACGGTGGGGTCAAGGTGGCCAAGTGGGGCGTTGGCAAACGGTGTTAGTCAAAGCCGAGTCAATAGCGATCGCTTCACCACTAATGGGGTATCAACTTTGCCTACAGCTCAAGGGATATCCCACTCATCAAATGGCTCAGAACCACAAACCTCTCAGGACTTAGAGTCAAAAACCACAGGCTTGCGGAGTCATGGACGGCGTCGTAGGCGTCAGTCCTTAGGTAGCTTTCTGGGTGGTGGGAAGTCAGGCAAAACCCTGGATAGTCACAATTCAACCGCCTCAGGTGGGTGGTCTAGAGGCGGTTCTTTGGTCAAAGACTCCTCAAGTCAGCGGAGCAGTCTGAATCATTCATCCCCTGATCGTATGGAACCTTCACCAGAGCGATTCCAACCAGGGGCTAAACTAAGACGTCTGATTTTCCTGAGTCTTTTAAGTTTGCTAGGACTGGGTATCCTGCTGATGTTGCTCAATAAAGCTCTCAAAAGTTTTTCAAAACCACCGTTAGAGGGAGAACAACCTTTTGTTCAGCTTGACCAACCTCCAGTCCCGATTCCTCCGACAGGCAGTGGGCTGATCGCTCCGAGTGGTCCTCTAAATCAAGAAACGGCTCAGCAACTCATCGAAACCTGGTTAAATACTAAAAAACTTGCTTTTGGACCAAAACATGAAGTAGGGCAACTTAGTAAAATCTTAGCTGAGCCAGCTCTGTCTGTCTGGCTCAAAAGTGCTAAAGCGGCTAAAACCAAGAACTATTACCGGATCTACAAGCACACGGTCAAAATTAACTCAGTTGAGACTAGCACATCGAATCCTAATCAAGCTGTGATAGATGCTGCGGTGAAAGAGCAAGCAAAGGTATATCAAGATGGTATGTTGAGTCCGGCAGCTTCGAGTAATGACAACTTAAGAGTCAAGTATGACTTAGTACGCCAAGGGGGTCAGTGGTTAATTAAGGGTTGGATGGTAAGATAACTAGAAACATATCTGACCAGTCAATTCCTGTCGAAAAGAAAATGGAAAAGTAATGATTATTCCTGTTGATTATTGATGATGCGATTAGCTTTGCCTTGCCACGCTTCGCTCACCCTTGAGGAAAGCAGCCAAATAGTCTTGCTTATCCTCATTAAGGCTAAGAGATAAATGATTAATGAAGAGTGTCAAGGATAAGTAGATCAGGGCTTCATCCTTCTTGGATACGGATCACTGATGGTGCCTAACTTGATAATATTGATGACTGAGTCCTTAGGTGCGCTTTCCGCATCTAATTATTAAATTCGCCACGGGTCGCACCTGAGGAGTGATGTGATAATTTCATGACATTTTGAGTCCCGATTTTCTGGTAAATGCGTGAATTTACCGAAAATCGGCTTATTTACCCCTTGACCTGACCCAAAAATTCCTTGTTATATATAGTTGATCAGAGGATCCCATAAAAATGCTGGTTTGTTAGTATTTCACCAAATTATAGATGGCTGACTTGAACATATTGTTGGTATAAAAAATCACTGAAATGTCGCAAGGGTAGACGGGCAATTTCCATTAAAGTCTGGGAATCAAGAAGGATAAAAACTTTAGTCAGGTCTGACCTTTAGGTAAGTTTCATAGCAACCAAAACTTTTTTTAATTAGGTGCGCTTTCCGCATTAAGAATTAAATTCGCCACGGGTCGCACCTCAAGATTGACATCAGTAATCTATCAGGCAACCTAACAACGTATAGAACAGAAATCATGGCAAAAGAAGGAACTCCCCTAGAAGAAATGACTCTACGGCAATTACGTAGAGTTGCGAGTGAATATGGTATATATCGATACAGTAGAATGCGTAAAGAACGCTTATTGGCGGAAATTCAAGCAATAGAACGTCACAAAAGGTCTACCACTCCATCGCCGATAATTGAGGCACAAGCAAAGGAGGAATCAAGCCAGTTTGAATTAGCTCAACAAGAGCCGACTAGTGATAGTCTAGTTTCTGTTGATGAGGGATTAGCAGAGCTACCAGAAGGTTATGGTGAAAGCCGGATTGTGCTAATGCCTCGTGATCCACATTGGTCTTATGCTTATTGGGATATTCCCAATGAACATAAAAAAGAACTGCGCTCTCAGGGAGGTCAACAACTCGCTCTAAGGCTCTATGATGTTACCGCAATCAAACTGGATTATCAAAGTCCCCATAGTATCCAAGAATATCCCTGTGATGAGCTAGCGCGAGAATGGTATCTACCCATGCCAGTTAGCGATCGCGATTATTTAGTTGAGATTGGTTATCGCTGTGAAGATGGTCAATGGCTAGTTCTGGCCCGTTCAGCACCTATCCATGTTCCCCCTGCCTATCCCTCTAAATGGATGGAAGACCAATTCGTCACGGTCAACTGGGATGATAATCTACAGGGTAAGACTGTCCTAAAACTTGTGCCGCCTAGCCAGACAGCTAATGGGAGTAGCTCGGAAATTCCTGATCGACCTATCTATGGGGAAATCTTTGGCATAACTCAATCTGGGGAAGCTCAGGCAGTAGCTGATTCTGTTTATAGTTCTATGGAGCAAGCACCAAGGTCAGCAATAAGTTCCAATCCTTTCCCTTCGGGTATTGGTAAGTGGCTTTCTCCAAACATGTCGGGAGCTGGTTTCAATGCTTCTGCTCCCCCCGCTCGTTCTCCCGAATTGTCCTTAGTGGCAAATGAAGAGCTAATTATTCACGGAAGCATCGATCCTGATGCTTCCGTTACTATTGATGGACGTCCAGTCAAGATTAACCCAGACGGGACCTTCCGCTTGCAGATGTCTTTCCAGGATGTCCTAATTGACTACCCAATCATGGTAGTGTCAGCGCATGGCAAGGAAACTCGCTCAATCCATATGAAGTTCATCTGCAAGACGCAATCATGCCATACTGATCTCGTGTGCAATTGAACACAATTGTTGAGTATACTCCCCACCCATCATTATTCACCCATACTTTAGAAGTTGGGTGGGGTAAGCCAAACCAGCTTTTACATGGTGAAGGGAACAGTAAACAGGGAATAGGTAATAAGGAAAAAAATATCTGTACCTCATAGCTGTGATAAACGCTATATAGCGACCTTAAATCAGTTGTGGCAAGTCAAGGGCTTGAAACCCAGGTATAGCAAGAATCACGTTTGGATAAAATTAGCACAACCTATTTAGGATTGCTATAGTTCAAGAAGCAGCATTGGCCTATAATAACCTCAGAATTCACACTTCATACTTCTAAGGAGTTCCCCCGACACTAGCCGGGGGATTTTTTTGCCAAAAGTCAATAGGTGCGCTCTTACCATTAAGAATTAAATTCGCCACGGGTCGCACCTCAAGTGTGCTTAATTGGTTATGATCGCAAGTGGTTTGAAGAGAATAACAACTCATCTCAAGTCCGTTAGGTGCGCTTTCCGCATCTAATTATTAAATTCGCCACGGGTCGGACCTGTTGAATACCCACAGGTTAGACTGACACCGGAAAAACCACCACACGGTCAGACAGGGTAGAGATTTTGATTATGGGTAATTAAACGAATTTGATATAAGCTATAACTGCGATAGACGATGGTGATAGTTTTTTGGAATTTTTGAACTAATCAGGGTTAGGCTTTTTAGTGGCGTTTACGTTTGGACCATTCGTTGTCACCCAAAATCCCTAGATATCCCCACCCAAGGAGAATAAAAAACCCGATGCGCTCGAAGATCGGATTGCTTTGGCATCAGATGTTAATTCAAATTGTGCTTATAAAGTATTTCTTAAATAAATTCATATCAAATAAATTTACACCGTTGTATTTAATAATTGCCTGTACCAGTTGTAATGATGCCCTAGCAGTAACCCTAACTTCTTTGCCAAGCAATCATAGATCTCTAAGAGCAAGTAAACTTCTGCTTAAGCAGCAGGAGCATAAAACCGCTCAGGAGTCAGTAAAATTGGTTGATGGAAATTATCAAAATCAGATAGCTGAACTATTAGCGCCCATACTATCAGATTCAGTTGGACCAGTTATACTAGAAACTCAAGCCACTACACCTGCTAGACTAACTGCTTTGGACTCTAAAACCATTCAAGTTGATAAAATTGAAGTCATTGGTAGCACCATCTTTTCACCAGAGCAGTTTAAGCTGATTATACAACCCTATCAAGGACGCTCCCTGACTATTGAGCAACTAAGAGAAGTCGCGGATGCTATTACTACCCTTTACCTCAAGCAGGGCTATATTAACACTAGAGCAATTCTTCTTGCTGAGCAAACGATTGACATTACCAAGGGCATTGTTACAATCCGTGTTATAGAAGGGGGTATAGAAAAGATCGAAGTTGAAGGAACACGCCGCCTCAATCCCAACTATATCCGCAGCCGTGTCCAGTTGGGTACCGGAACACCATTCAATACTACTGATTTGGAAAAACAATTACGATTGTTACGGCTTGACCCAAAGTTGGAAAGTATAGAAGCGAGCCTCCGCAAAGGAACAAAAGTAGGACAGAGCATTCTGATTGTTCGTGTTGTGGAAGCTAATCCGTTCAAAGGAAGTGTAGGGGTTGATAATTACTCACCTCCTAGTATTGGTTCTGAACGAATCAGCTTTAATCTTCGCCATCTCAACCTAACTGGCAATGGGGATGAAATTTCCTTCACTTATCGCCGTTCGACCACTGGCGGGTCTAATATTTTTGATTTTGGCTATCGCTTTCCCCTCAATCCCCGAAATGGTACCTTAGAACTGCGAACAGTGATCGACCGTAATCGGGTGACTCAAGCACCATTCAATGTTTTTGATATTGAGGGAGAATCTGAGCTATATGAAATTCGATTTCGTCAACCGTTGTACCGCACACCTCGGGAAGAATTTGCTCTGTCTCTAGGATTCAGCTACAGAGATGGTCAGACTTTTTTGGGTGATGAGCCTCTTGGGTTTGGCTTTGGTCCAGATCAAGATGGCTCGACTACCCTGAGCGTGATTAAGTTTGAACAAGAGTATCTACGTCGGGATTTGGAGGGAACTTGGTTTTTGCGATCGCTTTTGAGTCTCGGAACTGGGTGGTTTGATGCCACTATCAACCCCGATCCTATACCTGATGGACGCTTTTTTCGCTGGGTAGGTCAAGTACAGCGGTTACAGATTCTCTCAGAGGATAATTTCTTAATTATGGGAACCGAGGTTCAGCTTACCCCCAATAGCCTATTGCCTCCCCAACAATTTTTACTTGGCGGTGGTCAATCGGTGAGGGGCTACCGTCAAAATATCAGAGCAGGGGACAATGGAGTACGGTTTTCTATAGAAGACCGTATAACTTTACATCGAGACGTAGACGATGACCCCGCATTACAACTAATTCCGTTTTTCGACATGGGTTATGTATGGAATAACCCTGATAATCCTAATACGTTACCGTCACAGCGGTTTTTAGCGGGTATTGGCTTAGGGCTAATTGTGCAACCAGTGACAGGGCTTAATCTGCGACTTGACTATGGCATTCCTCTGCTTGAATTGGATGATCGCAGTAACAATGCCCAGGATGAGGGCTTCTACTTCAATGTTCGCTATCAATATTAAACTATTTAAACTCTGACGATTAAGGTTAATGGGCAACCGTTGAGCGTTAACAGTGAATAATATCAAATCCAGTTGAATACCCATACTTCCTGGTGAAAAGAGCAGGGGGCGCAGGGGCGCAGGGGTACAGGGAGAAAAAGATTTTCTCTAGATATCGTAACTGTGGGCAATTATCCGGATTTGATATAAAACCTGATCAAATACGGACTAAATTACTATAATTAGCGGCAACTCGCTATCTTAACAATACAGACTTTGAACAACAGATCTTCAATTGCTGCATCGGGTGCTATTTTGTTCCGCTAGATTCGATTATAGTCTTGGTTTCCAAACTCCCGTAAGCTATCAGCTAATGCGCTACGCGCACGGTTCGTGAACAGCTAATGCGCTACAGATGGTGCTACTTGAGGTGCTATCAGCTAATGCGTTACGCGCACGCTACTTGAGGTGCTTTTGAATGAAAGAGGTAAGCATTCGTTTAATTTCAGTTCCCTGGCCTTTCGGCCAGGAATTGATAGTCTTTGGCAGTCCGTTGAACTCGTCAGCCGGATAGCTTGTTTTAAGCTCACCGCTGACGGCTGACAGCACCTCAAGTAGCGTGAGCTAAAAGCTCACGGCTGAATGCTTACAAACTTCCTAGGAAATTTTTATGATCGAATGAATATCATCTAAAAGCAAACATTCCCGGTGAATCCATTGACCCATTCTAATTTATTGCCTGACCCGTTAAAAGCGTGGTACAACCAATCTGTCGAAAATTCTCTAGCAGAATCCGGCTGTGACCCTCAAGTCGGTTTGACCTCTCAACAGGTATCACAGCGGTTGGAATACTATGGCTTAAATCAGTTAGAGGAAAAAGCAAAGCGCAGTTCCTGGGCAATGTTCCTTGATCAATTCAAGGACATCATGCTGCTGATGCTGATTGCAGTAGCGATAGTTTCCGGGATTTTAGATCTGATCAATCTGCAACAAGCCTCAGAAAAGGCGAGTGAATTCCCCTTCAAAGATACGATTGCTATCCTCTCAATCGTGATTCTCAATGGCATCCTCGGGTATCTCCAGGAAAGCCGTGCTGAAAAAGCCCTAGCAGCCCTGAAAAGTATGGCATCTCCTAAGGTACGAGTGTTGCGGGATGGTCGTACCTTAGAGATAGACAGTCCACAGCTTGTTCCAGGGGACATCATGTTGCTGGAAGCTGGGGTACAAGTTGGAGCAGATGGTAGGCTAATCGAGGCATCGAATTTGCAGGTCAGAGAATCCGCACTGACTGGGGAAGCTAATGCTGTCAATAAAACCGTAGAGGTGGAGCTATCAGAAGATACTCCCATAGGCGATCGCATTAATTTAGTTTTTCAGGGAACTGAAGTTGTCCAAGGCAGAGGTAAAGTCCTAGTTACTGGTACTGGGATGAATACGGAACTGGGGAAAATTGCCCAGATGCTACAAGGGGTGGAAAGTGAACCGACACCTCTGCAACAGCGCATGTCTCAGCTGGGAAAAGTCTTGGTAACCGGTTCGCTGTTGCTAGTAGCACTAGTAATTATCATTGGCTTGGGCGTAAGCGGTTGGGACTTGAGTGTGTTCCAACAACTGGTAGAAGTTTCTTTAAGTATGGCAGTGGCTGTAGTTCCAGAAGGCTTGCCAGCTGTGGTGACTGTTACCTTAGCCCTAGGAACCCAGAGAATGGTACGCCGTCATGCTCTAATTCGCAAACTACCAGCTGTGGAAACCTTAGGAAGTGTGACTACCATTTGTTCTGATAAAACTGGTACCCTGACCCAAAACAAAATGGTTGTGCAACGGGTGGATACCCTCAACTATAGTATTCAGGTGACTGGGGATGGTTATGAACCTGTAGGGGAATTTCTCCTAGACAATCAGCCCATTGCTACAGAACAGTATCCCGAACTCGAACCCCTACTTCTAGCTTGTGCTCTGTGTAATGATGCGATCTTGCAGTATGAACAGGGGGAGTGGAAGATTTTAGGAGACCCCACAGAAGGAGCATTAATTGCTCTGGCTGGTAAAGGGGGTGTGGATAAGGAACCCCTGAGTCAAAGGTATTCCCGTGTGGATGAAATTCCCTTTTCCTCTGAGCGCAAGCGTATGAGTGTGATTTGTCAGTGGGATAGTTCTCCAGATCGCTTTCAACCTGCTAACCTGCCCTACTCGAACACCAAAGGCGAACAACCTTGGCCTTTCGGCCAGGCTACGCGAACAACCGAGAACCCACAACTGACCCGTTACATGATGTTGACCAAAGGGTCTCCAGAATTGGTGTTAGAGCATTGTACTTCATCAGTACATCATGATGACAGAGCAGCAGGAACTCTAGGGTGTCAACCCTTGACAGAAGAGCAGCGGCAACAGATTTTGGAACAGAATAACCAAATGGCAGGGGCTGGTTTGCGAGTGCTAGGTTTTGCCTATAAGTCCCTAGATCGCTTATCAGCTCCAGAAGCAGACCATGAAATCTTAGAGCAAGGGTTGGTGTGGTTGGGGTTAGTGGGAATGTTGGATGCTCCACGCCCAGAGGTACTAGAAGCAGTTCAGCGGTGCCGGAATGCTGGAATTCGTCCGATTATGATTACTGGAGACCACAAACTTACCGCTAAAGCGATTGCCCAGGATTTGGGAATTGCTAATCATGGTGATCAGGTACTGACTGGTCAGGAGTTACAAAAGCTCTCCCAGGTTGATCTAGAGGAACAGGTAGACCAAGTCAGCATTTATGCTCGTGTTGCTCCTGAACACAAACTCAGAATAGTTCAGGCACTCCAGGGTAGGGGTAAATTTGTTGCCATGACCGGAGATGGGGTGAATGATGCACCCGCTCTCAAGCAAGCTGACATTGGTATCGCTATGGGAATTACGGGAACCGATGTCAGTAAAGAAGCCAGCGATATGGTGCTCTTAGATGACAACTTTGCCACCATTATTGCTGCCACAGAAGAAGGTCGGACAGTATATGACAATATTCGTCGCTTTATTAGATACATCCTGGGCAGTAACATCGGTGAGGTATTAACTATTGCCGCAGCCCCGATCATGGGATTACCAGATGTTCCCCTCACACCGTTACAAATTCTCTGGATGAACCTAGTCACTGATGGTTTACCCGCTCTTGCCCTAGCTGTGGAACCAGCAGAACCCGATGTGATGAAGCGATCGCCCTTTAGTCCTCAGGAAAGTATTTTTGCCAGAGGATTGGGCTCTTATATGGTGCGCATTGGTATTGTTTTTGCCATTTTCAACATTACCTTAATGGCAATCGCCTATGGATACTTCCCTCACTGGAAGACAATGGTATTTACTACCCTATGTATTGCTCAAATGGGTCACGCCCTGGCAGTGCGCTCCAACAAACGCATTACTCTGGAATTAAACCCATTCTCTAACCCTTATTTGCTGTTGGCAGTTACTGTAACTACTCTCTTACAGCTGTTGCTGGTCTATGTACCCTTTTTGCAAGACTTCTTTGGCACTGAGCCTCTGACTATGATGGAATTTGCTGTCTGTATTGGCTTTAGTACGTCACTATTTGTTTGGGTTGAGCTGGAGAAATTATTTATTCGTTGGTATAGCAAGGGAAAAGTTCAAGGTTAGTAGGTTAGCTGGTTGAAGGTTGAAGGTTAGCTGGTTGAAGGTTAGCTGGTTGAAGGTTGAAGGTTGAAGGTTAGCTGGTTGAAGGTTAGCTGGTTGAAGGTTGAAGGTTGAAGGTTAGCTGGTTGAAGGTTAGCTGGTTGAAGGTTGAAGGTTAGCTGGTTGAAGGTTGAAGGTTGAAGGTTAGCTGGTTGAAGGTTGAAGGTTAGCTGGTTGAAGGTTGAAGGTTAGCTGGTTGGACGGTTAGATATTTTTTTAAGTTCAGATCAAACTTCTAATCTTAAGCCTGTTAACCTATTAACCTAGAACCTGCTAACCTAGAACCTGCTCACTTTCAACCAGCTAACCTACCCTATAAGGGACGCCTTGGGGGAACAACCTGTTAACCTTCAACCTGTTAACCTTCAACCTGTTAACCTTCAACCTGTTAACCTTCAACCTGTTAACCTTCAACCTGCTAACCTACTAACCTGCTAACCCCCAACCTGTAACCTTAAATGGATGTACCTTAAGAGCCTACACCTGCGACAGTTTCGTAACTACAGAGATTGCCTGGTCAACTTCGATGCTCCCAAGACAATTTTGCTGGGTAATAATGCTCAGGGGAAATCGAATCTACTGGAGGCAGTAGAGTTGCTCTCTACCCTCAAGAGTCATCGGTCAGTACGCGATCGCGAATTGGTCTTAGAAACTACTCCCATTGCGGAGATTCGGGCTACTCTAGAACGAACCTATGGTTCAGTAGAACTAGGATTAACCTTGCGCACTCAAGGACGACGTACTGTTGCTCTCAATCAAGAATCCTTACGTCGGCAGTTGGACTTTTTAGGTATTCTGAATGCGGTACAGTTTTCTAGCTTAGATTTGGAACTAGTGCGAGGAGCACCAGAACGGCGTCGCGCCTGGCTCGATTCGATTCTGACTCAGCTCGAACCAATTTATGCTTACATTTTGCAGCAATATAACCAAGTATTGCGACAGCGCAATGCTTTGCTGAAAAAAATCCGTAAACTTCAACAAGAAGGGGAAGTTGATGCATCGGTATCCAAGCAATACAATGCCGAGCTAGGGTTGTGGGATGCCCAACTGGCTACCGCTGGCTCACGAGTCACCCGCCGTCGAGAGAGAATGCTAAAACGATTAGCTCCTTTAGCCCAAGCATGGCACGCTAGTATTAGTGGCAAGACAGAGGTATTGGATATTACCTATGCCCCTAATGTCAGTCTTTCCAAAGATGACCCAGATCTAGTCAAGCAGGCTTTTTTGGAGAAAATCCAACAGTACTCCCTTCCTGAATTTCATCAAGGGAGAACCCTAGTTGGTCCTCACCGGGATGAAGTACAGTTTACCATTAATCAGACCCCAGCCAAGTCCTATGGTTCTCAGGGTCAACAGCGAACGTTGGTATTAGCGCTCAAGTTAGCAGAATTGAAGCTGATTGAAGAGGTGGTAGGAGAAGCACCTCTGTTGCTACTCGATGATGTATTAGCTGAATTAGACTTGAATCGGCAAAATTTGCTGTTGGATGCTATTCAGGATCGGTTTCAGACTTTAATTACCACTACTCACTTGGGAGCCTTTGATTCCCAATGGCTGAATTCGTCTCAGATTCTTTCAGTACAAGCAGGACAGATTAAAAGGTTGGAAGCTTGATGGTTGATGGTTGATGGTTGATCGGGTAAAATGCTTTTTACACCTTGTTGTTAAAACAAAATTTTTTGGTAATACTAAGGTTGTATCTTCTGATCACAATCAGAGAGATAGCGGTTATCATACCTATGAGGTACACAGGATTTTTTTCCTGTTACCTGTTTCCTAAAATTCTGAACTTGTTTGTGTAAATCACCCAATTAAAAACTGCTATATCCCTACTAATGTTGTTTTTTAGTTAAAATCAAGATCATAACTCATGGAACTTCATGCACATACTAGAACAATTAATGATATTTTTGCCGCTAACAAAAAGTATATTGTTCCTAGATTTCAGAGAGAATATTCTTGGTCAACAGACGAAGTTAATGAGTTGTGGGAAGATATAATCTCGAATATTGAGATTATAGACAATCATGAGTTTCACCATGAAGAACATTTTATAGGTGCTCTTGTTTTAGTTGGGGAGGACAAATCACAAGAATTAAAGATTGTTGATGGTCAACAACGACTCACTACTTTAACGATTTTTCTCTCTGCACTCTGCCAGCATTTTATGGAAATCGAAAACGAAACTTTATCTGAAGCAATATATCACAATTTTATTGCTGGCAAAGATAGTGATGGTCAGCCTTATTTGAAACTTTAAAATGAAAGTACTAAGCCGTTTTTTCAAACCTGCATTCAAGATATTAACAAAGTATAGCAAGGGAAGTATAGTTTAGGACATAGTCTTTTGGTTGAAAGGGAGCAGGGAGCAGGGAGCAGGGAGCAGGGAGCAGAAGATGTCTTAAGCTTTACTTCGACTGCTATAAAAGATCAACCCAAGACAGAAGCAGAAAAAACCCTTTTCAAAAATTATAATCAGCTGTACTATAACCTATCTCTAAAAAATTTAGCCGAAGTATTTAAAGAAAAGATTTTAAAATAAATTACAATTCAAACTATGAACGGCTTTTGAAAGAAATCAGAAAGCAAGTTTTGCTCTATCTTAAGGTGATTGTGATTACAGTAAAGGAGGAAGATCAAGCTTGCAACTTTTTTACTTAAATGGTCGTATTTTTGCAAAAGTGAGATGCACTCCAATCAACGGAGATTGATTGTATTCAAAAAATTGATTCCACCCAACAAGGTTTAATGGGGCGCGGGAATTAATAACGAAACTTTTCCAAAATTATAAATACAGTATTCTGGTAATTTATGGGTTAATTTCGGTAAGGTTTATTCATAAAAAGCTAGTCACCTTCTAGATTATAGTTCACATTATTAGGCATTGCTTAAATCAAGGTTTGAGCATGAATCAACTCATAACCAGCAACTTTCAACTTCCGATTATGTACACGGGCGTTATTGGTTCGGAAGCTAGGTTGTGAGGAATCCCATAACACTTTGGGAAGATGGTAGCGATCGCATATTTGATCAGTCAGCTCCCGCGTCGTGAGTTTGAGGTCGTTAACTAGGTTGTAGATACCTTGACAGCGGTTTTGTCTGGCGAACTCTACTGCCTGAACAATGTCGTCTCGATGAATCCAATTGATAAAGTTATCGCCACTGCCAGGAAGCGTCGTGCCAGCCAGTCGCTCAAACCGCTTGCTTAACTCACGACCGGGACCATAAATCCCCCCAAGGCGCAGAATACAGACGTTGCAATTTTCACTGCTTGCCCCTAATAAAATATGTTCCGTCAAAGACAAAACCCGACCATGTTCGTTCGCTGGAACGATAGGAGAATTTTCATCTACCCATGCTCCCTGTTGGTTACCGTAGACGGCGCAACTACTTAGGTAAATTACCTGCTTCACGGTGGGATGATCTGCTAAAGCTGCTACCAAATTGCTAGCGGTGGGGATGTAAGTGGCTTCGTAGAGGTTGGCATCAACTTGCCTATTACTGATCGGGGCAATACTCAGGAGAATAGTGTCTTGATCAATAAGTGCCGACTGCATCCCTTGGGTATCATCCCCTTTCATCACCACTACCTGTGAGGCAACTTCCTTCAGCTTTGCTACCCGTTCTTGGGTAGTAGTGGTAGCTGTCACCTGGTGACCCGGCTGGTGATGCCAGAAATTTGCTAGAGCTGTGCCAACATAACCGCAACCAATAATGGTAATATTCATAAGGTATAATCCTTAGGGACATCCGTAACAATTTCAATAAAGCGAGTCTGAAACCCTCACGAAATAGATCCGTTGGAGGCATCAGAAGACGTCAGTCGTGAGTATTGAGTAGTAAGTATAGTGAGTATAGATTGAGTGATCAGTAGTGAGAATTACTCAATACCGAACAACTCAGTAGATGCTTTGCTCTTGCTGGATAGATTGTTGTCTATAGGCAGGGAAGGTTGAATATTTCAGCTGAGGTAGTCAAGCTGAAACTGTTCCCCGCTCTGATTTCAGGACTGATATCCTGACTCTAGGTTTGGACGGTAAACGTTTTGCCTATGCTTGACTTCAACAGTTGAGCTGTTGGTTCCGGATTTAGTAACCTCATATCAATCTGTCTAGGACTTTCTAATAGAATTCCCAGATTTTATTATCACGTAACAGTTTTGGCTGAATCCTGAACAGCCTATGATTTCCCGATAGATGTTGCTCCTGATCTAGATCACATGTACACAACCTGTTCTATTATATCAATTTTAGCCTAAATGTAAATATTTGTAAATGTAATGTAAAATACATAGGTTGCTGTGCTATAATTTCGTCAACTAACAGCGATTAGCCAAGGGTTGCACACCATCAGCCCAAAATCCTCAACGTTTCAAGTCGAGGAGAGTTCAAATCAGCGACTTACCCCAATTATTTGGGATTATGTCAGAAAAATGGTGGTAGAGTATTTGTGGTATTGCTACGGGGTTGAAATCGGTTCAACAGCTGAATCTCGATTGAGCGACTTGATCGCGAAATCTGTAACGTCGGCATATGCGCTACGCGCACGCTGCTTGAGGTGCCGTCAGCTTTTGGCTCACGCTACTTGAGGTGCCGTCAGCCGTTGGCCGTAGACCAAGCTAAGGGAACAGCCGTGAGCTAAAGCTCACGCTGCGCGAACAGCTTATTTTATTCAAAAGCACCGATTGCGCTACGCCCACGCTGCTCTTTTGGCAACTTTTGTCCTTTACTGAGATTTACGCCTAGTCTTATAAAATAAAAAGATCACCATGAAACCATATTTCTCTGCACTTTTAATGCTATCCACAGTAACCACAATAGCTGGTTGCACGAACCTTGGAGGTACGCCAAGAGCACAGGCTGCGCCATGCGAAAATCCTGTCACAAAAAACGATGTTCTAGCTGCACAGGAAAGCTGGGGCCAAGCCATTGTCGCCATTGGCAAGGCAGAAAACCCACAAGCAGAAGCACAAAGTACTCTTGACAGGCTTTATGCTTATGATCTTGGTACGGTTTTGTTCAAACCAACACTGGCCAGCGATGATCCGTTCAGAGGCACGGAGAAAGAGGCTTTGTCTTATTTTGTCCGCGGCAGCATCAGCGAAGATAAAGGTTTTGCTCTTGCGCCCTATAACAATGTGCGCTTTGAGAATGAAGGAATTATTACCCACTGCGATACAGCCATGTCGATGGGTGAGTATTTTTTCACCAAAACAGACGGTAGCGAGATCAAGGTAGAATACTCTTTTGGTTATGTTCGCGATGAAAACGGTGATCTGAAAATCAATCTGCACCATTCATCTCTGCCGTATCAAGCAAAATAAGGGCGATTGACCGTAGGTCACGCTACGCGAACGCACGTCTGACAAAAGTTGAGCTAGGTCTGGCGCTAGACTGTCCACCCATTGCTGTTGCTGGCTCGACTCTTTTGGCGGTTGAATCTCTTCTGGTGGTTGGGTCATTTCGGGTGCTGCTTCTATCTGTGATGCTTCAGATAATGCGCTCGGCTGTACAGGGGACTGAGTTGCTTCTGGCTTGGGCGTTTCGGGTACTGCTTCGGCATGATTGGGATTTGGGGATGCGATTCGGCAAAGCCGACCCTACGGGAACGCATCTGTTTTTATCCCCACTGGTTATAGCGGTTCTGATAGTCATGAGGTATACAGGATTTTTTTCCACTTCCGACTTCCCTACTCCGAAGCTCCCTTTTTTGAAATTGGAGCCATTTTGGCGACACAAACAGAGCAAACAGTATTGTAATTAAAGTATTGCTTAGTCTGTTTTTGTCCAAACACAAGTTACTAGACACACAAGCTCTAGACACACAAGCTCTAGACACAAGTTACTAGCTCTCAGTCTGCGTTCAAGACAATACCTTGCTCCCCTACCTCTCACCTCGGTAGGGGATTTATTTTAACTTTAACTGATCCCATAAGGCTGAATGCTTACTTTGATTTCTATTGCTTCTTTGGTGAACCTGCAGTTAAAAAGGTAATAAACGCCAGTAAAGCTAATACAGAACCTGGTTCTGGTACAGAAGTCTTAGGAGTCGCTTCGCCAAAAATCTGCACATTAATATCCGAAGACTTATCCCAGCCGTTACCATTGCTATCGACGATATCAACGAAGTTACCTGAGGCATCAAACTGCAAGTAACGATTGTCAGCGCCATCCTGGGGCGAACCACTCAATGCTGCGTTGGAAGCATGGTTATACGAGGGATAGAAAAGATCGAAATCAGGGATCTGACGACCAACACCCCGCACCCCGAATTTATAGGTTGTACCGCCTTCGATAGTCCAGTTGAGATTGTTGAAATCCACTTGCCAAATATTGACGAAATCACCAAAGTTATCGTATATCGAGCCAGCAGCATCTAGGTACGGGACTTGGGTAATGGTAATATCTGGGTTGCTGGTCACGTTACTGTTAGGGTCTAAGGTTGCAGTGGCGAAGGGAGAAATATCCTCCTCAGCGGCAAAACCTGTCAACAGAGTCAAGCTCTCAAACCAATCCCCCAAGTTGTCTGGGTCACCAATATTCATACCAGGTACCATCCAAGTGCGGATGGTATCGATAACAAAAGTGTCTCCTACATTGCCGATAGTGAAATCATCACCAAAGAAGCCCTGGTTCTGGGCATCTGTAGCCCAACGGACATTACTGCGGTTTGCTCCAGAAATATTATTGAGATTTTCTGTAGGTAGTCCCCGGTCAAACAACATTTCAGCCTGTGCGTTGGAAGTGTAACCTAGCATGACAGCAGAAGCAGTGGCAAAAACTGCTCCAACTTTGGCGAGAGTTGAGGTAAACATAGAATTAATAGCTTGAGTATAGGGTTGACGATGTAGATTGTTAGCAATATCAAATAGTCAAAATCCACAAAAAATAACAATAAAAAGTGGAAAAACATTAATTATTTTGTTTTAGTTTTAATGGCTTTGTTTTAGTTTTATATATGCCTTTTATCTTTTGCTTTTTTCCTTCGAAAATGTTATTATAGGGGTTAACATTGGGATGAACTACACCCAAATTTCTTCCCCTTCCTTCTTCTGTTGCCACTCTCACCTATGAGCCTGCTCCAGATTTAGCTGACGGTGGCGGGAACCGATAGATTACAAAGGATTCAGGCCGATGCTTTGATAGTCTAAAACAAGACTGACATAAAATTACGACATCAAAATCCTTCTTTCCTTGGCCAGTTTCTGATGTCGTAATTTGAGAACTTATATAGACATGGTGGCAAAGCAATGTTTACAATCGGGTTTGCCTAATGTATGATATTTCGAAGAATTACAGAGCATGGTTGATTGTGATTCGCCATTAACCATGCTCCTGAGATTTTGAACAAAATTTGTGACGCATTCCCCCACTTCGTTCAAGTGGGGGTCAAGGAACAACTTATTATTAATGGTTAAATGGTTATCTCCCTAATTTTCCTGCTTATTAATACATCAGGTGCCAAATCTATCAGTAAGTGGATCTGGTCATTTTTAACTAAGTCACCTTTCGCTTCTTTAAGTAGGCAGCGGTGTTTCTGACATATTCCATGGATGAGATCGATTATGTCTAACTCTACATCACCAGATCTCACCGGATAACGAGACTTCGTGACAAACACTATATGTATCTCAATCGAGCCAACGCTATGGGAAAAAGACCTTAGACGGCTTGAAACCACAAGAACACATGTTCTATCATGTAGCCATGATAGCAAAGAAGTCACAGAAAATTCTTCGCACCGATAAGTGGAGTCTTAACCCAAGTGCCCCTCAGCAATTAATGTTTGCTGAGACAATCTCTGTTTATCAACGTGCCTGTAAGTTTTTGACTTCAATACTATTTACCCATTGGGAGACAATCGGTTCCAAAGATACAAAAGAAGCCGTTACAGCCGTAGAACGGCTAATGCACCAAACCAATAAAAACCCTAACCCTAAGTATAAAATATTTAATCGAGTATTTTAGAAATTGCCGTCTTATTATCGTCGTGCTGCTATCGCTTTTTCCTTGGGGCAAGTTAGCAGCTTTGTAACGAGATATAGAGACTGGCAATGTGGACAGTCACGGAAGAGACGGGATGCTAAGCCACCATTAATGACGATTGGAGCTAACTGTTATCCAGCACTTGATCAAGGTCAATGTTATCGGTTAGATTCCCTCGAACAAATTCAAATCAAAGTATTAAACGGTAAAAATTGGGTATGGACAACGGTTGGGATCGTTTCAACTAGGAATCGACATACTATCCCAGCTAACAAACAGCTGTCACCGTCGCTGATTCAACGAAATGGTAAAGCGTGGTTATCCGTTCCGTTTGATTGCAAACCTAATCATAAAAAAGAAGTTAATCGTGTAGTAGGAGTAGATATAGGAATTAATAAAACTGCTGTTATTTCAGTCGTTGAGTCCGATGGCACTGTAATTTATCGTGAATTTATTCACCCAGTCAGAGACATAGACCGTCGTGATAAAAAGCTGAAATCAGTCTCAAAAAAAGCGTCGAAAACGATGGGTAAAGGCGGAAGGTTACACAAAGGTTTTTGCCGGAATACTTATCGGAAATGTCGCCACATTAACCGTCAAATAGCCCAGATAGTCTCTAAGGGGATTGTTGAGATCAGCATTGAGTATAATGTTTCGGTTATCGCTTTTGAATATCTAAAAAACTGGAAGCCCAAAGGTGGTAAGAAGAAATCTAATCTTAAACAGCGTTTCCACGGTTGGTTAAAGTCTATAATTCGAGAATTAACGGAAATGAAATGGATCGAATCTGGCGGGAAGATTTGTGATGTAGTTGCCCGAGGAACATCTAGCAACGCTTATGACGGTAGTGGAACAGTTTGGCGTGATCGGAAAAATTACGCTCTAGCTACGTTCAGTAACGGTAAACGATACAACGCTGATTTAAGCGCTAGTTACAACATTGCAGCTAGAGCTATTCAAGAACTCACTCGCAGAAATGACAGTGAGAACCGTAGTAGCAAAAGTTCTACTCGGTTGCCTAGAAGTCGGGCAGTCTTATGTGATCTATGGGTAACCTCAAACGATAGCATAGGACACCCCCACCTCAAGCAAAGCTAGGTGGGGGAGGCTTCATTAGGATCAAACTGCTCACTTCTATTGCGGCAAATGAAGATGAAGCTTAAGCCAATTATAGCGCTGCGTGCAGGGAATAGGAAATAGGGAGCAGGGAACAGGGAAAGGAGAACAGAAGGATAACGATCAACATATAACATACATACTGTGTCTGCGTAAGTCCTGGATCAGATACTCTTAGTCTGTGATTTGACTACCGTGTGCCTGAAGCCCGATATACTGTAATTGTTGCTGCACTTTCTGGCTGCTTTGAAAGACCTCGAAAAAATTCTAGACCGGCTTTTAATCGTTGATAATCCTTTCCCAGTTTTTCCGTCATTTGCCTGAGAGTTGGCTCTAGACAAGAGTAAACATACTCTAAAAACCTGGGGGGGCGACAAGCGCCCCCAGGTCACCTACACACAGATCAATATTGTCGAAACCAAGAGTATTTAAATAGTGATGAGCGTACTCAATTTGGGTAGACTGTAGGTCAATTCCAGCTACTCTTAAATCTGGAAAAGTTTCCAAAATTATTCCGAAGACAGCTCCGACACCGCAACCGAGTTCTAGGACATGCTCACCACCAGACAGGTTTAAATCACGCAGTATCAGTTTTTATCGCCAATATTGAGCTTGTTCAATTAGGCGTTTTTGCTCTTGGGTTGAATAGCAATGAATGTAATCTTGTTACAAACTAAATCTCCCTATGAACAAAATTGATTGCCTTTAAATCCTTGATTATACTAAATAAAAAATTCAATAATGTCAATTTTTAATCTCAATTTCGGCTAATCTTGAAATTCAGAATAAACTCATAAAGAAAAGAGGGGAGAATGGTGTAAGATAATAACTTTACTCCATCCCACCTCCTGTGATTAACAAAGGTCAGCCAAAAGCAATCATCAAAGCTACTCTTAAACCATGCTTTGGCACCATCAGGGAACAGAAGGATAACGATCAACTATAGCGATTCTGTAGTTAGATGAGGTACATACCAAATTTCTTTCCCCTAGTAGGGCTGATCGAGATGTACCTCACAGTCGCGGGAACCGCTATAACTCTTTAGTCGCCGCAGCCACCGCAGCCGCCACCGCAGCCGCCACCGCAGCCGCCACCGCAGCTGCTACCGCCACCGCAGCTACTGCCACCGCAGCTACTGCTACTGCAGCCACTGCTACTGCTATTACCAGAATTGCTGGGAGGATTAAATACCTTTCGCAAGTTTTGTAGACCATTTTGGCTCAAAACTGTACTACCAAATAGAGCAAATGCCAGGGCTACTTGAGAATTATTCTGAGCATTTTCCAGCATCTGATGCTTAACTTTTAGGTTGTCTAATACAGTATCGCCGTAACCACTACGGTTTACTGGTTCAACCAGAAAGAACAAACCCATGATTGCTGTGATGAGGCACAGTATCATCAGGAAACCGACTGGCTTATGTCGCGAAATGCCTACTATAATTTTGCTGATTCCTAGGAGCAAGACAGCAAACAGAGGGAGTGCGGGATATTGCTGGGCTGATTTGGTTTGGTCTTCTGTAAGTAAGAGATTGAGATCGGTTAAGCGATCGCGTATTTGGTCTGTAGCGGATGCAGCGGATGCTCTAATTTGAGTTATAGTCTGACCAGTTCTAGCACCAATGTCAATTTTCAACTCAAGGGGATCATTTTTGTAAACCAAAGGATTTACTAATTCTAGCCCTCGGTATTCAGGCACAGGTTTTAAATGTCCACCCTGCACAAGGTTAACGATGGCTGTATCGACAGCTCGCTCTTTACCTCCAACTAAATAGCCTGTCTCATAGGCATCGAGAGAGATGGATTTCCCCTCAGGATCGGAAGCTGGTTGTTGTAGATACCAACGTAAACCGTAGGCCAAGACCACCGCAGCACTTACTAGAACTAGATAAAACCCGAGAAATAATAGTCCTGTGAAATTAATTGGGTTTGCGCTATTGACTAAGACTAATGACTCACAACCTGTGATGGTTACTGCCAAGACGAACAATAGGAAAACCATCCTGTATTGGTTGAGGCCGAAGTTGGGTAGTGAGTCTAAACTAACCTTACGCAAACTAACTTTAGGCAAATTAACTTTAGGTAAAATCCAGTACTGCTGAGGGTTTAACCGCACAAAATTGACATGCTGACTAACATGAAGATCAGCAGGTGCCCAAATATCTAATGGTGGTGCTTCCCCAAAGAAATAGTGATAGCTGGCTAGGGTTTTAGTGTACCAATCGTCGAATTTAGACTTTTCACTGGCACCACCACCACTAGGCAGATGATGAAAGGGGATTTGTAGAATGTTTGGGCAAAATTCATTCCAGTAAGAATGGGTATAGGTCAAGTGTAGATGCCACACTTGATCCACTGGATCAGAAGGGGAAACGGGATGGTCAGCTACTACTGCTAGAAACGCAAATTTCTTCTATTCATCAATCACTCGCTTAGTGTATTTAAGACTCCACTGATTTTCCCGAGCCAGTCGCTTGCTAAAGGGAAATTTGGCATCAGGATCATCTAAGGAAAATGCCTGAAGGCGTTGATAGAGTTGGGTTTGTTGAAGGTTCATCATTGTTTGTGTTTTCCTGTACAATGCTAGTTACCTGAATCTACCCATATATTTATATTCAGCCCAAAAACAAGGTTTTATGAAAAGGTGTTTTGATTTTGCGTTCGGGTAGCGTGGCCTACGGCCAATCGCTTTTCTCAGCAGCCTGATATAGCACTACGCATACCATTAGAGCG
>NZ_JAAHIE010000003.1:0-44292 GCF_010671945.1 Moorena sp. SIO4E2 | reverse complement strand
TCCGTGGCGAATTTAATTCGCCACGGGTCGCACCTTTTTCAGCTTTTATCAATGTCCTAACCTTAATGGGTAGTGTTATAGCGCTACGCTTAGCGTGAGAAGTTAGAAGTCAGAAGTCAAAAGTAAGCGATTACTTACGTTTCGGAGTTTAGGAATGTCCTAATCTGAATGGGTAGTGCTATATATAGGAGTCTGTTGACAGGCTTAAAGCCAATTTAAAACAGGTTAAATATTGATTAGACCTCAAAAGTAGTTTTCTGATAGTGTTTGCCTCAATTATTGTCCACTGTTTCGGTGATCCGCTGTTCCCTCCCGACAACTGCCGCGAAGTCTATTATGTTGATCAAATGTTGACCAGCTGATCTGGCAACATCAGTAATAATAAAGCCCCAACTTCCAATAAACAAAGAAGACCCACTATCCCAGCTAACGGTTTTCCTCCCAAACCCGTTATCCAAATTGGTCCAATGCCTGTGTAAGCAATTAACTCAGCTGAGTCCAAACAAGTTAAACCCCAAATCCAACCAGCATGTAGTCCCCATGCTAAACCCAGACTGCCTCCATCCACCCAACGGGCTAGGACTAATACCATTCCCATTAGCCATAATCCTGGTAACTGAGGGATAGTATCTTTTTGTTCCCAAACTAGGTGTAACAGGGCAAAAATCCCACTAGAGATGGCTGCTCCTACCCAGATAGAATAATCCTGCTGTAGTTGATTCACTAAGAAGCCACGAAAGACTAACTCTTCTGTAAGCCCAATCCACAGCCCTAATAACATCACTGGCAGTAATATCGGTCCCAAACGCTGCCAATTTTCATAATTCCACCTCACCCAGCCTAGTAATAATTGCCCAGTAAATACTATGATTAAGCTGAGAATACCTACTCCTAGTCCCAATCCTAGAGACCCTAAAACGCTTAATTTCCAATCCAATCCGTAATCGGAGAAAGGCACCCCCTCTAGTTGAGAAGCTCCCCATAAAATTAGGGGAGCAATCAGGTAAAGTGCTGCCAGTAGTGGTAACTTTTGGTCTGGTGCTAAAGGCTGATTTGGACGCCACTTTAAAACCATAGCTATAGGGAAAGCTAGGGGAAGCCAAAAAACTGCCCAAGCTAGGAAAAAAGTTCCTACCTTCAAAAGAGTAGTTGACGTCATTAATGACACAAACGACCCATTAGTTGCCTGATCAAGAATAGCCATTGGCGAGATTGGCAAATTACTATCAAATTACTATAAGGTCTCAACTACACTATCATAAGCGGCTGCTTTTTTCCTATGCCAAGTTCCCTAAGGACAGAGCACATCGGGCTGGTTAGTAATAGCCTGCTTTACCGACTCCTCAGGTAGTAGAAAGAAGATTTTTGTTTCTACTGTCTTCTTATGGGGCATCCTCCACTATCGAAGGGTAGACATATGATTCTTCAAGGTGATCAGCTTTTCAGCAGATCAACCAGTCCACTTGCTTAAAAAATTGACATTTTCCAAGTAGATGTGGGTCTGTCCTTTTTCCCTCATAGTGAGCTTAGCCCAAGCTTTTTCAGGTTTTTTACCTGCGGTTTGCTTGTGCCTTATGGTACCGATTCAATTATTTTGAGACTCCCCGCTCGCTAATAGATGGGGATTCTTGGCTCAACGATTCGGCTTGCTATGATTGGTTTTAACCAAGCACAGTAGAGGCCAAATCTCCCCGGAGACGAAACCTTAGAGAGGGTCGCCTTTATCGTCGGCAGGTTATGCAGAAAAGGGTTAAATCTTTTTTAATAAGGCGACCCTCTCTAACGGTAACTTCAAACCCAGGGTTTGGATTTAAGATCCAGGTTGTGGTGTGCCCCACCCTACCTTTTTAGAATGGGAGACAATCAACTTTAATACAATATCTACCTTATTCGTTTCATAGACTTCCAGATCCTTAGACGAAACCGAGGTGCACGTATCATTACTTTGAACAGGTTTTTACGTTGTCTATTTATATTCAGGCAAGTTGGTTGTCTCACTTCCTATTATATAGGACAGCGCTAGTTTAGGGATTACCGACAACAGAATAAAAAAATATCCATTGACGAATTTATTCGTCAATTTCTGTTTTATCCCCCGGATAAATCACGGGGGCTTTACCCATCACGTCGGTAACAGATTCTTAAAAGCTCACGTGCCCAAAAAATATTCACGGCGAGGCAACGCTAGCCCCACATGGTCGTTTTTCATCCCCGCTCGCTGAGAGACGGGGGTTTCAAACTCGCAGGATTTTCTGTAAGAAGGATTACTTCAAAGCGGTGCCACCCCGAGCTTTTTCAAAGCGGTGCCACCCCGCACTTTTTCAAAGCGCTAGGTAACGCGCACCAAGAGAGCGCTAGGGAACACGCACTAAGAGGTGGCTTTCTTTGCTTTTTGAGTAGATACCTCTTCAGATTCAAAATCGTTATCCACCTGCTTGAGATGGATATGTTTGTAGCCTAGTTTAATTTCAAATTCATCACCAGGCTCTAATCCCATGGCATGAGTGTAGGTTGAACCAATAACAATTTGACCATTCTTATGGACACTCACACGATAAGTCGGTTCACGCCCCCGACCATCTTTTGTGCCTTCTGGATCCAGGGGAACACCCTTGGCTCCTAAAACCGCATCATAAAAATCTGTTAAATTAACGCGGGTCTGGTCTGTTTTAGTTATAGTGTAATAGCCGCAACGCTTGGCTGTCTCTCGGCGAGGCAAGTGTGATAGCTCTTTTACTTTTTGAAGTAATGCTTTACCAGTTAGGGGAGTACTTGAAATCTCTGGCATAATCTCACGAGATATCCTTTAAACTTCAGAGTGGTCAAGATCATTAATCGCCAAACTTTGGCTCTATTAAAAATATATCGTTAAATCTATCTCAGTTGACAAGATATTTTGGATCATTTGTTTAAATCTTTACGTATTTCAATAATAACAGATCAGACAATCCCTGCCTAAGCCTTTAGGGGCAGTAACATGATAACTATGGAAATAATCCAGGAAACATACCAAAAGGAAAGCACTCTTACACCAGAAGTCAACTAGCGAGCGGTATTGCTTCGGGAGGGACTACTCAAACAAGTATGGCCTAATTATCAAGAGGAACTACTCACCGGAATAGGAGTCCTGTTGACCCTAGCCCTTAACCTTACCGATTATCCTTGTATATGTTGGAATATTCAAGAGCTTAGTTTTATGCAAGTTGATTTCAAAATCATTCGACAGACTCAAAACACTGCCCCACTACTCCAGACTTATAAGCTGGATGTCGAGAAAGGAAACACGATTCTCGAATGCTTGAATCGTATTAAGTGGGAACAAGATGGTACTTTAGCTTTTCGCAAAAATTGTCGCAACACGATTTGTGGTAGCTGTGGCATACGAATTAATGGTCGGTCGGCTTTGGCCTGTAAGGAAAATGTGGGCAATGAATTGGGGAACCAACAGCTGCCAGATGAATCTAAAATTCCGGAGATTACTATAGCACCTCTGGGGAATATGCCAGTAATCAAGGATTTAGTCGTTGAGATGAGCAGCTTCTGGGATAACTTAGAAGCTGTTGATCCCTACGTCAGCACTGCTGCTAGGAAGATTCCCGAACGGGAATTTTTACAGAGTCCTGAAGAGCGATCGCATTTGGCTCAGGCAGGTAATTGTATCATGTGTGGTGCCTGTTATTCTGAGTGTAATGCCAAAGAAGTTAATCGAGATTTTGTCGGTCCTCATGCCTTGGCTAAAGCACAGCGTCTGGTGGTAGATTCCCGTGATAATACCACGGAAAATCGTTTGGAGAAATATAACGAAGGAACAAAAGGAGTCTGGGGTTGTACCCGCTGTATGATGTGTAATGCCGTTTGCCCGATGGGTGTGGCTCCTATGGATCAAATCGGTAAGATTAAACAGGATATTCTTGAAGGTATTGATGACCAAGATAGTCGTCCAATCCGCCACCGCAAAGTCCTAATTGATTTAGTGAAAGAGGGAGGTTGGATTGATGAGCGTAAGTTTGGCTTGCAGGTGGTTGGTAACTCATTTCGAGATATCCAAGGTTTGGCGAGCCTAGGACCACTGGGATTACGAATGCTAGTTCGAGGTAAGTTTCCCTTGAGCTTTTCTCCATCAGCAGGGACATCACAAGTGCGATCGCTAATTGAATCGGTAAAAAATTTGGAGTCTGAAGGATCTGAGCAGCCATGAGTTCTGAAACACCCAATTCTAGTGAATCATCTGAGGAGTCTTTTAACCAACCTGAACCAGCTTTTGGTTGGACTCCCTATGCTGAGCAAATCAACGGCAGGTTTGCGATGGTTGCCTTAGTTTGTATCCTGTTACTGGAATTGCTCACTGGTCAAGGTTTGTTGACTTGGCTGGGTCTACTCTAAGGAATTTCCAACCACTATATAATGATCGGGAGCTTGAGATTTCTTTGCTCTTACCATCACGGTTGTTGAGGGTTGAGGGTTGACGGTTATAGCACTACCCATTAAGGTGTTTGACATTGATACAAGCAGCAAAAGGTGCGACCCGTGGCTAATTTAATTCGCCAAGGTCAAGCGCACCTACGCTGTTGTAGTCAACTTTTAGGTGCGACTCGTGGCTAATTTAATAATTAGATGCAGGAATGAAGTTACCGTATTCAGAGGGTCGCCTTTATGGGTTACTGGCTATACGTAAAAGGGTTAAAACTTTTGTAATAAGGGGACCCTCTTCAAGGTTTCGTCTCCGGAAAGCGCACCTTTGCCTATTGTCCGCCCCCCTTATTAAGGTCTATCCATTAGGCAAAAGTAGTCGAAACAGTGATAGAGACGTTTGATGTAGAAGCAAGTTGTGAACCTTCAAGCAAATGGTAGAAGGTAGAAAGCCCTCGCCAGAGAGTTTTCAAGCCAGGTTCGCCATCTCCAGTACGAGCCAAAAATCCACCCAAGCGTGCAATCCCGCGTCAGAGCAAAACGCAAGAGTAGGAGGTTTTTTCGAGGGGTTTTTGGGTTGAAATTGAAGTCGCTTGAGCTTCCATTCCGGTGGAGAGAAAACAACTTGGCAAGAAGCATCGGGATTAAGTCGAGCTTGATAAGTTAACCACATTAATCGCCAAGCAACAATATTATAAGTAGCCAGTGCTTTGAGTAAACGCTCTCGGGTTTGAAGTTGAAGTTTTTCGCGCGCGTCAGCCACTTTTGAGCGGTTTTGTGAAAGGGTTCGATCAGCAACCGATAGCTATACCACTGCACCCATTGCCAAGCTTGAGTAAAGTTGTCAATGGGTAGAGTGGTGAGCAATAACCAACGAATGGGTGGACTACCATCAGCAGGTTTCTCAGTTTCTTCTACGAGTAGTACATTGATTTCCACTGGCTGGAGATTGTGGGGTTTGGGGTGATGTTGAGGCACTTCCAGAGTGACTCTCATCCCTCGGATTTGTAATAGTGCGCGGGCGAGCTGGACGTTTGGGATTACGCTCTAAGTTGATGGTCATTTTACCTAAGATTGGCCTTTGTTCAATCGTCGGCAAAAGATATCCCATCTCCTCTTTCACCCTGGGGTTATACTGCTCTCGAAGAATCAGTAATTCGCGCTTTGGCAGAGCGCTTTTGGGCGAACAACTCAAAGATATCGGCCTCGCGATCAGCAACATGTATGAGCTTCGCTTTTTCGGCTAGTCCTTCCTCGGCTCCTGTAAGAGTCTCTAACCATCGATAGCTTTCTTTTTCTTGAATCGCTTTTTTCTTGCGTTCTTTTTTCTTTCCACTCCTGTGCTTTCTTGTCCAACTCTGCTGATGTAGCAGTCCCAATGGCTCTCAAGCGCGCACTCACCGCTATACAGCTATGAACTTTGATTCGAAGTTGCTTGGTCTGATTGATATATCCCAAACCCTTCGTGGCTTGATGTGTCCTATACTCCAAGTCGGTCGTGTCCTGTATTGCCAGCACTACTCACGGCGACCGACACACCTCCTCACTACGCCTTCCCTGTGTGAAGCCAATAAGTCGGTCCCTTTCACTGTCTTATTTGACCAAAATCTGTAGATACTTTGACTCTCGCTGGCATTTCCACTCGCTTTTGGTACTGTTTCTCCTGGATGCTCACTTAAGACCAGAAGTGTCTTTCTCAATCTTTTTGCGTGGCGTATGTCCTGAAAAATTTCGGATTTATCTCCTGGCTTATCCAATCCTTCATTTGTTCCTCTTCATCCCCTGATTGGCTTTTTCCTTTCATACTCTCACAACCTCCGCCTCACTGTCCACTCCAGCTTTGCTGCACCGAATTAAGCGCGATCGCACTTCAAGATTAGCGATCGCACTTCAAGATTAGCGATCGCACTTCAAGATTAGCGATCACAGTCTTGGGAAACCCCTGTTAGTCTATACTCCAGTTAATAATTACGCTCACCACTCCTCTCCCCATCCTTGCCTACATCAAACGTCTCTATCACTGTTTCGACTACTTTTGCCTAATGGATAGTATTAAGGTAGGGGGGATTCCTCTGGCCTTGCCCGTAGCGCTATATACTACCTCTGCCTGGTATTTCCTCTTTGCCCTGACGAGGTGATTGTTGCGGCTACACAAATGTAAAGACCTAGCATGCTAGGTCTTTACAAGCCTCTGGGGACTGAATTAAACCGGAGTATTGCACCCGGATTGGGGATCAGTTGTGCCAATTAGATGGCATTGCTTAATAATGGAATGATTTTAAGAGTGAGGTGGAATGGGCATCTTGCCCGTTCCTGGCGGTGCGACCCGAAGGTGCGACCCAAGGGCGATTTACTCGCCCTAGGAGGCGCGCACCTTGAGCGAATTTAATATAGGACTTACGCAACTGGCACAACTAATGGTGGGGCTAGACCTGGTTGACTGACAAAAGTTCACATAGCGCGATCGGTGCAGCAATCGGTGTAGCGGCGCGCTACCCAACGGAAGACTCATCCTTTCCCAGTGATGGAAGGTGTTACCTTCTCAAATTGGCTACAAATGCCATATTCTGACTGGGTGACTAAACTCAGACAGGATGACAAGCGAAAACACCTCCCGTCTCTATAATGCCGAAGTTACGTTATTGGGTCAATCCAAACAATGGGCTGATATCAGGCATCTACATACAAGGCGTCTGGATGGTAGTTGGACTAATTCACTCAGGTAGCGTAAATCTGACAAAATGGACTATGTACATCCACTCAAGTGCTGTGTTTGCGACAGTCACGCAACGTCGATTCAGTCGATGGTTGCTTCGGTCCCCGGATTAATCCACAACGGTTATATAGCCCACTGATTCAGGAAGCGAAGAATAGATGGGAAAATGAACTATTGTATCCTTCGCTTGGATACTTCCATGCTGTGGAATCAATATTGTCTGATTAGGGTAGCTGTGGTATATCGAGGAAGAGCAGTGCCAGTGGCGAGCGCGAGTACTGGAGCATTCTTAATGCAGCGTCTTGATAGGCAGCTATAATGACAAAGCTCTTGACAGTGTCGCGATTAATCCCAGATAGAGTTCAAGTTGTACTGCTAGCAGACAGAGGATTCATCAATACTCAGGTGAATGTTGTATGCCTTGGCTGAACTGGGGAACGCATTATCGCATCCGCATTGGTCTGTGATTTCTGGCTCTGGCGACATGGGTTAGGTTGGTCTCAAGTACGAGATTTTCATGTTCTACGGGGTGAAGCTCTTTTACTCCAAAATGTCTGGATTCACAAAACCGAATATGCATGGTGCAGTTAATCTGGGTCTGGCAAATGATGGAATTAGCGGAGAACTTTGGTACATCGTCAGCGACGAACCGACCACCCTTGCTGACATTTCGGGAATATGGCTTACGCTTTGATATTGAAGAGAGCTTTCTTGATGACAAGTCCAATGGTTTTGAGTTGGAAAGCTGTGAGATTCGGAATGCAAAGCGCCTGATCGCGATTGTGTTTCGTCTTGGGGTACGCTACTCTTTATCTCACTGCCCAAGGAACTAAGGTCGTAGCCCGAGGATTACGCCGTTTTGTAGACCCTCACTGGTGCGCGCGGTAACAGTTATCTCATGCATTGGTTGGGCATGGGTATTGACTGCACGCTACTCTTGGTTGGGAGTTGTTTGAAACCCTAATTTTAAGTGGGAAACCCGACCCATCACCAGCGATGGCTTCCCGAAAACAGGACGAGCAGAAGAGGTATCGGCGCTTAGTTTACAGTAAGGTCTTTTGACTATGCTTGTTGAGTTTTGTCAGTCAACCAGGGGGCTAGACCACGGCGAGAGTCTAATAACTAAACTATAGACATAGTAATGTCGGGACGTTTTAGTTGGTTAATTAAGTAATTGGATTTGAGCCCATGCTTAATTTGATAAATTGTTTGACCACTTTTATAAGCCAAATTTTTAAGGAAAGAGCCAAACTAAAATAGCACAAGCAATATGGTTTCTTTGAATACGACCCTTGCGACCTTGACATGATTCAATACCAGTCAATTGTTTTAATTTAAGATGAAACTCCTCAACCTGACATCGAACCTTACACTCTTTTTGTACAACGTCCCTGGAGGCGCGCATTCCAATGGGCAGGTAAACTGCCCTTGGGTCGCGCCTCATAATTCTGAGATAAATCGTTTGTAGCGATGCAGCGCGGTCTTGGGGAGGCAGCGCGGTCTTGGGGGTCTCCCCCATGAGCGACTGCCGTGGTTTCCCCCGGAGACAAAACCTTAGATAGGGTCGCCTTTATAGTTAGCAGGTTATGCAGAAAAGGGTTAAATATTTTTTAATAGCGATGCAGCGCGGTCTTGGGGAGGCAGCGCGGTCTTGGGGGTCTCCCCCATGAGCGACTGCCGTGGTTTCCCCCACTCGCTATTGCATCAAGACAAGGCAACCCTATCTTACGGTAAATTCAAACCATGAGCGACTGCATCAAGACAGCGATAAAATCCGTTTTGTCGGTGGAGACACTTACCGGTCAAAGTTTCACTTTTTTGGAGCAGGTAAATTTGTTAATTTTTACTAATTTACCGGATTTTAACTCTTTTTCATCCCAAACTAATGATTCAATTCTTTGATAATCTTTTTGATTGCCAGTCTCATCCACAAGTCGATTCCGTTTGAGAGGACAATAATAATATTTTCCCAAACCATCGATATATAACATTAATTTATTTTTGGCATACCAACTGTCCATCAATACAGTTCTAAATGGCAACTCCTTAGAATAGACAAGGTTTTGGAGCCTATCCAAAACCTGTTCTATTTTTGTCTTACCATCCTAGAGACGAAACCTTAGAATAGGGTCGCCTTTATGGTTGACAAGCTATGCATAGAAGGGTTAAAACTTGAGGCGCGACCCCGTAATTTAATTCGCCATAGGAAAGCGCGCCTCCATTGATTAAGGCGACCCTATTCTTACGGTAACTTCAGCGTTATGGGTCATAAATCCGATAGTATACTACCCAAAACTTTTGGGTTTCGTGATTGACCTATAGGCAATTTATTAATCAAATTACTTGGAGGCGCGCATTCCAATGGGCAGGTAAACTGCCCTTGGGTCGCGCCTCGATTATACCCTGGAAATTACCACTATATTGTCGTTTAATTATATCGATTTTTATAGAGTATAGTTTCTCAATTACTGTGTCATCAAAAACTAGATCGGCTTGCTCATTTATTTCAATTAAGTATTTGACATTATCCCACAGTAAGCGTGGGGTCAACTTATCATTTTTTAGATAACCGTTGATTTGATCATGGCTAATCTGCCCTAAATGTTAGGCTAAATTGGTGAGAGTATAATTGAGGTGGCTACTTAATAAGTATTGACAATAGTTAAGTTTAGTAAATTTCATCAATAACTGAATTTTTTAAGGCACCATCCTCTGATTTGATCAGAAAATTGAAAAAACGAACGACCATTAATTATTATTACTAATCTGAAAAAGGGCTGATGACAGAGGTAGCTTAAATATAGTACATTAGTACTATATTTAAGCTACCCACTGTGCCAGTTGCGTAAGTCCTGTAATAATTAGATGCGGAAAGCGCACCGGATCTTTTCGGGCGGGCAGGATGCCCACTCTACTCCTATTCATTCGAAGACTGACGCAACGCCAATTAGGATGTTGGACGCCTGATTGAGAGCGCAAGCATTCTATCACCCTCTACAGATTAGTCTACAGATTCAAGCTGTCTTACCGTTGGGGAAAGAGCTATGGGGCTTTGAAGTTGCTATCTGGCCATGACTTCCGTCTAGGGTAAGGTCATTGCCTTTAAAGGTTTTTGCCCCACTCCCCTCTTGCTTAGCGATAGCTTCGTTGATGTATATTTCCTGCTTCGGCAGTGGGATCACAATCCCCTCTTGTTCAAATCTTTCTTTTATAATTCGGCTGATCTCACAATAGGCTGTCCAGTAATCCTGTTTCTTAGTATAGGCCATAAACCAAATGTTAACAGCATATTCAGCCAATTCCCCAGTGTCGATCCAAGGTGCAGGGTCTTCCAATACTAAAGGATGAGAGTTGGCAATATCCTTAAGAACTTGGATCGCTTGAGTAATACTATTGCTGTAGCTGATCCTTACCGTGAGGAACATAGCGCGGACGGGGCTACTGGTTTCGTTCTCAATAACGTTACCCCAGATTGAGTTGTTCGGGATAATAATGATTTTATTTTCATAAGTCTTGATTGTGGTGCAAACTAAGTTGACATCCTTAACCGTACCTTTTACCCCAGCTACTTCAATCATATCGCCCACGTCGAAAGGTTTATAGAGCAAGATCATTAACCCATTGGCAAAGTTACCGAGGGTATTTTGGAACGCAAACGCTACCACAAAACCAGCAGCTCCAATCATAGCCATCAGTGGACCAATACTGACCTCTAGGGCAGTGATACCTAAAATAATACCCACCACAAATAATCCTTGACGGGTTATCCTAACCACGAACTGACGGAGCATAGCTGACATATTCGGGAACATCCACAAAGATTTCTCGAGGACTGTCCCTACAATCAGGGAGAGGATGCTAAAGCCAGCGACAATTCCTAAAAATTTGCCAATGTTATTCGCCCAGCGCAGACCTCCTTCTTTAGACTGGAGCCAGCCGACGATGGTAATCCAGGTTCCTTGAGTGTCGGTTACGTCAACCTTAATCCCACTGATTGCATCGATGTATTTGTTGTACAACTCGACATCACCGCCTTTAGTTTCCAGCTCTTCAAGTACCACCTCAAAGCGATCGCTTAAAGCAGTGCGTTCCTCTCGCAGTGTGGTCATGTTGACCAGAACTTGCTTTTTAACTTCGGTCTTCGCTTCCACCGCTTCTTCTAGGTCTTGTTTGGCTTTGTCAAGTCCCTGTTCAGTCTTTTTCTGCTCTTGTTCATCAGTAACGATTTTGTTGCTAATTGTCCCAATCTTTTCTTGAACCTTAGCAACATCCTCGTTTGAAGTTTTTGCTTTATCTTTTTCCTTTTCAGTACTTTCAACTGCTTTATCAATTGCCCCTTGCAAGGTTTTATCATGCTGGGTCTTTTCCTCTTCTTTAACTGCTTCTTCTACTGACTCTTGAGCTTTTTCGAGAGCTTCCTGTGCCTCTTCAGCAGCTTTTAAAGCTTTAAGGCGATCCTCAGCCGATCCCTCAGTCTCTATTTTTTCCTTAGTGTCTGTCGCTTCCTCAAGAGCCTCTTTGGCATCTTCTAGGGCATCAACAGCTTCTTTAGTTTGTTGAAGCTCTCGATTTTTGCGCTTGACAGCAATTTCAGCATCGCTAAGTTCTTTAACTTTAGTTTTAAGCAAGAACATCCACGCTTTAGCTTCACCCTCCAGCTCATCTAATGTCAAGGGCTTGAGCATTAGCTCTAGCTCCTCAATCGGAATAGTTGGATCCTCAGTTGTAATTGCTTTCTCTAAGACTGAATTAGTGGTCTGTTTAGCTTGAGCAGGTAACCACCATGCCCCAACCATTAAGAGACTGCCAAATAAAATGCTAATTTTCTTATGTCGGTAACGAATCATTGGTTTTTCGTGTTAATAAGACGTTAATGAAGATGTAACCTGTATAGTTTGCTTGACTGTTGAGTGTTAACCAATGAAGATGTAACCTGTATAGTTTGGTTCACTGTTGAGTTTTAACCGTTGACTGTCAACAGTTGCTCCCCCCATTACCCCCGAAGATCGGCAGAGCTGTTTGATTCTTGATTTAGACTGAGGGGGGCAGAGCAGCAGAGCAGGGGAACCGAATTTTCCGCAAATATTCGGTTTTGACAGATTCTAATTCTCTGTATTTAACGAAGAAATGACGATCTCGAGGGCAGTCAATAGTTAACGTTTAACAGTAAACACTCAACAGTCAACAAGGTATAGATAGCCTTTTATTGGTTCAAATCGAGCCATGTCCTTATTGTTGCCCAATATTTTCCATCAATAAACATCTTGAACAAAAATTTTGCAAAATCTTTGCTGAATACCGACTCCGCTTTTATCACATCTTTATTTCCCTGGCTGATCATTAATTTTTCATGGCTGCCATCATCCATAGCTTATTTATCGGTAATGGTAGATTTACCAGCCGTATTTGGTATAATCTGCTTCTGTAAAACTCGGTAAAACCATTTATTTTTACTGGGCTGTATTCTTAACAATTCGTTGAATGCTCCTAGAGAAACAGAATACTATCAAATCCGGTTGAATAACCTACTTCCTGGTCAGGAGAGCAGGGGGAGCAGGGCAGCAGGAGAGCAGGGGGAGAAAGATTTTGTCTGGATATCGTAAGTGTGGGCAATTATCCGGAGGTAGTGATAAACATGTAGTGATGGCCAGGGCAAACGCATCTAATTTTTTTTGACAAATGACCAAGATTATGTATTGAGGATTTAACAGGGTGTAAGCTGTCTAAATAAGTAGTGATAGCCAAATCGCTTATTAGAGCTGATTTGTAAAGTAAATCTTAAGAAGTCTGAAAGCCTTGCTATGATTGTCTTTTGGGTATTAAATAGTTCAATTGTTCTATTTGAGCGCAAGCCTTATCCTACAAGGATTACAGCGAGTTTAACTTTGCTGTACATGTGGCAATTTTTGCTGCTTGTAATTCCGGAGTGTGGTTCTTCAAAACTATACAGTATGCTCAATGGACTTGGGCATACTGGTTTACTGGTCTGTGGGGATTGATTTTAGTAGGGCATGGGGTTTATATATTTGCGATCGCAAACTATACCCCCCTGCCTACTCAAGAACCTCCAACCGAATCCCCTCAAGGATGAAATCACCCAAGATAATTGTAGTAATTGATTTTCGGTTGACTGTTGACGGTTAACGGTTGACGGTTAACTGTTGACGGTTAACTGAAAGCCAGCAAATAAACTCGGCTCTTTTAATTCAAGGTGATGAGCCAACTGTTTTGAGGGAAAATTTAAACTTTAAACCTTTAACTTTAAACCTTCAACTTTAAACCTTCCTTAGATATCCCAACATGCAATTAATTAGAAACAGCTAATTACCATGGCTAATCCAACTTCTACAGAAGCAATCGAAACTCTCGCTGCTGAAATTGGCGACAAGGTATATATTGATGTAGCCAAGTGGCATCTTTACCTCAGGGATGCCCATCTACATACCACTTTGGCTGAACAATTTTATCCCCTATTAATCGGTAACACTAATACAATCACAGAAGACCAGATGATGCCAATCCTGCAAAGCATTCAGGTGAAGCTAGGTGGTGGTAAACGGCAAGTTCCCCTAGCAGATTTGCTACCCATGCAGTGTCAGATGGATCTAATCGATATTCTCGAAGAGTATCAAAGACAGCTGTAAGTGTCTGAAAATAGGCAATTTTAAAATAACTAATCACTAATAACAAAAAATTGGGTAACTTGAACAGCTACCCAAATAATTCTGCTTGTTCTTGGTTCACCAAAACAGCAAAGGTTTTCCTGTGAAGCGTGAAAAACTAGGCAGTTACAGCTTTTTTCGCCACAGCACTTAACTCACCGTTGGCATACTTAGTTGCAAAAACATCGATAGTCGCTTGCTTGATCTTGCTAGCATTACCAGCAGTACCAAAGGCTTCGTAACGCTTCAAGCAAACCTGCTTCATATACTTGATAGAAGGCTTGAGGAAGTGACGGGGGTCAAAGTTAGAAGGATCTTTGGCAGCAGCTTCCCGGATAGCAGCAGTAATAGCCAAGCGGTTGTCGGTGTCGATGTTAACCTTACGGACACCGCTCTTAATACCCTTTTGAATTTCTTCAAGGGGTACACCATAGGTTTCAGGAATAGAACCACCGTACTGGTTGATCATGTCAAGCCACTCTTGAGGCACAGATGAGGAACCGTGCATCACCAAGTGAGTGTTAGGCAGACGGTTATGAATTTCTTCAATGCGACTAATGGCAAGAATTTCTCCAGTCGGCTTGCGGGTGAACTTGTAAGCACCGTGGCTAGTACCAATAGCTACAGCTAGAGCATCAACTTGGGTGCGCTCAACAAATTCAACTGCTTCGTCGGGGTCGGTCAATAGTTGGTCGCGAGTCAGAGTTCCTTCAAATCCGTGACCATCTTCTTTGTCACCTTTACCGGTTTCCAGTGAACCTAGGCAACCCAGTTCCCCTTCAACACTAACACCGATAGCATGGGCAACTTTTACTACTTCGGCAGTAACACTGACGTTGTAATCGAAGCTGGCTGGAGTCTTAGCATCAGCTTCCAAGGAGCCATCCATCATCACACTGGTGAAGCCATTACGAATTGCCGAATAGCAGGTGGCTGGGCTATTGCCATGGTCTTGGTGCATGGCAATGGGAATATGAGGGTAGGATTCCACCGCTGCTGTGACCAGATGGCGGAGGAAGTTCTCACCTGCATATTTGCGGGCACCACGAGAAGCTTGTAAGATTACCGGACTATCCGCTTCTTCAGCAGCCTGCATGATAGACAGGATTTGTTCCATGTTGTTAACGTTGTATGCTGGAATCCCGTAGCCGTTCTCAGCTGCGTGATCCAACAGTAGCCGCATGGGTACAAGTGCCATATTATATTCCTCCTAACTTTGTTTGTTAGCTATTCCGGCGAGAAGCCTCACGTCTGACACTCCCTAGTGACTCGTGAACAGAATCGCCAGTCCAGACATGTAAATCTAGTTGCTTCTAGACAGCGATGCAGCGAGGTCTTGGGGGAAACCCCCATGAGCGACTGCATCAAGACAGGTTAATTCTTTAGATAATCTTAAGATATTTTGCAGCTTTTATTCAAATTTCTTAATTAGATCATCTAGAGAAAGCTGAATCTATAAAACTTGACAAAAATCCCCAAATATAGAAAATAATCCCCAACCACCCCTGGGTAAAATCTGGATAAACAGTAAAGTATAGGTAGTTTTGCTATTATTTTTGATAATAGCTCCTAACCTTTCTGATTGGAACAATAATTTAAGCTTCGTTGGCGAGTGCGGGTTCTGACAAGCCCAGGAAGTATCCCTCTTAAACCACAGAGGTGGTCAACTGTTTATCTTGTACCTAGTACCTAGAATTTGTATCGATAGAGATATACGGCTATCTAAAAGTTAGGTCAAAATGGGTCGCCCGGGACTCGAACCCGGAACTAATCGGTTAAAAGCCGAGTACTCTACCATTGAGTTAGCGACCCGGTAAGCTTTTATCAAACATACCTTTACTAAGAATATCACATTGATAAGGAAATGTCTAGGGAAATTTAGAAAAATTTTGCCGTTAGCCTCACCGATGTCTCACTACTCTCTCCGGGAGCTAAGTTAGTTAAATTTTCCCCAGTGTTAAGAGCGTTACGGGGAGCACTCCAAGGTTCAAGGCAATAAAAGTCCTTGCCTTGAACTGTCCAAAATACCAAGGTCGAGTAAGCATCAGTGTAGGTCAATGCGATCGCTAATCCCCTTTCCGCATCAGTAACACTGGCCGTATTATTACTCAGTTGCCCAAACGCTACATCAATTTCATCACAGCTAAAATCAAAACTGCCAGTGAAAGGATGTACTGCTTGAGTTTGCTTCTCCTGATACTCCGATGCAGGAATATCAAACTCCAGTTTAGTTTTGTCAGACGTCAAGAAGTAGGGATGGAAACCTGTGGAAAAGGGCATCGGTTCAGCGGAATGATTAGTATAGCGCTGGTCAATGTCTAACGTGTTGCCCTGTAATCGATAGGTAAAGGTAACTTCGAAGTCAAAGGGATAGACAGAGCGAGTTTGGTCATTACTCTTGAGGGTGAGAGTCAACACTGCCATGTCATTCGTTGCACTATCAGTCACCTCCCAAGGCAAATTACGGGCAAAGCCGTGTTGTTTGAGAGTATAGTCTTTGCCAAGGTATGTATAAGTATCATTAACTAAGTTTCCACAGATGGGGAAGAGGATGGGAATGCCACCCCGTACACTCAGATTGGGATCTTTAAAGCGTTCCGCATCAAGATAAAAAATCTCCTGACCTTGGATATTCCACCGAGTGACAATGCCACCCCGTTCAGGAACCACTTCTAATCGAGACTGGGCATTGTGGTCAGTGAGAATGTAAGTTTCGTATTGGTCTTGAGTGCGTAGGATCTCAAACACTGGCTTTTCTCCCTTACGATTTAAAATCAGATTGATCAGTCTATTGAGTGCCTAACCGCTTTTGGTCACAGCAAAAGCCTATTTTTGAGTGACTCTGACTGCGACCGATGGCAGGTAGGCAGATTGGCACAAAATTGATGCTTAGTGCCAATCAATGACAGGGATTAGCTTCCGGCAAAAGAAGCCCCAAATCGGCGACCCTTGGTCACGCGATGGGAATGCCCACGCTACGGTAATGGCCACGGGTGCGGGTTCGCGCTTTCTCGTGGGATGAATTTTGCACAGGGTCTTTTTAAAAATGTTATATTGTATTTAATAGCAAGCAAAGCCGAGAATGCTGGTTTGTTAGTAGAACAATTTTCAAATAAAGACAAACAAAAACAGAGCGGCAGGGCAGTCCGTTCTTAAAGCGCAACGCCTCCTAAGCAATAGCCGGATTGGTTGCGAATCCTACACTAATTCTCAAGAATCATTCTAGGAGCTGTCACTATGTCACAATGATTGGTATTTGAAACCTCTATACACCTAGCAAAATGTTGGCTTCTTAGACCAGAAGGCTTTATCCAGGCCGATGTTAATAAGCAGTAGGATTTATCCTGTTGTATCCTATAAATAGCCAAGTCGGTGACAAACCTAACAGGTAACAAGACTAAAGGTAACGGCACAGCTCTTTTTGAGCTGAGGTCGTTTATAGTGTGTTTAAACCACCACAGCAGTATGAGTCAAATCCTACTGTGAACGTTACTATTAGCCGGTTTTTAACCGCTTGAGCAACATCCGCTCATAATCCCCTATGTTTCAACTTGGGGGAGTTTTCAAATTCTTACTCCATTGTCTGGATAGGAATGCTAGTGGAATCTAAGTTTCCAAATAACTATAGAGTAACCATACCCCCAAACACCATCTCTGAAAGACTACAGCACCATTGCTGGCAAACAGGAGAAATGGGTTAGGGCGGTATAGTTTGCTGAATTAAGGGATGTAGCGCCGACCTGAGGGGGTTTCCCCAACTCGCGCTCTGCATCAAGACAATGCATAAAAACAATGCATAAAAAAAGTAATCAATGACACGAGCAGCATTGATCAACTCAAACTCAAGCTCGCATCTAATGCAAGCTACACTCTCAAGCAATGAACATAAAAGACTATTAAGCTATTTTAATCTTTAACAAGGAATAGACAAACCCGCTTAATTCCATGTTAAGTTAACCAAAAATGATTTCAAGCCAACCCCTACCCTTTAGGGCTGGGGATACGAGGAGTGAGCTACAATCATGGCTAATCCTTTTAATTCTTGGAATCTATTTTTGCTGATCATGGCGGCTCGACTACTCAAGTAAATGGTATTTTAGTCGCCAGAGCCAACAAAAAAAGGATCTGGAGTATTCCTACTCTGGTGGCTCAGGTTTATTTTAGCCTTCGATTTTCTCTCATCATCCCAATGATGGAGAGAATCCCGCCAATTATATTCGTGGGAAGTATGTCAAAATAAAGTTGTTTCTAGAGAAACGCAACCGCTTACTTCACCAGTAAAACCAAGAGTTATCTGCAACAGGAGAAGCCCAATATGCTACACCGCAAGATTTATCAACTCTGCTGCGATGGTCGTGAGGTCTGCGTTTTCTTGCGGGATCAGCAACGTTGGATTGAACACGCCCGCATTGTTGATATCGAGGGAGATTTAGTCACAATTCGTTATGAAACAGACGAAGAGGATGAGATCAGTTCCTGGGAAGAAATGGTCCGCTTGGAAAGCATAGGCTCTGTCAGTCACAAGCTAGCTTCTGTTTTCCGAGGTAATGTTGATCCGATAGTCTCTGATGATTGTCCGGAGGCTGAACAAATTCACCCCCGCTCCCAAGACTTAAATCAGGACTAGATTATTCATTGTTAATGGACAACCAACCGTTAAGGGTGAGTAAAAACTAATCGAAAATGTCGCAGAGTCTACCAAAAACTCTTATTATTTGTTAGACTTAAATTAGGTAACACCGAAAGCGATTATTATGTAACTTAAATTAAAGCCGAAAACCAAGGGTTTAATAGTTGCGCTTAGATCCCGGTGTTATAACTTTTTTGACATTTTTATGGCGCTCGCGGGATATTCCTGAGAGCTTTGGGAGATACCCCCTGGATGCGAAAGCATCTTGCATTGGCGGACTTTGGTCTATCTTGGTAGACTTTGGTAGCTAAAAAGTATCGGAAAATTGATAACTCACAATTAGCTAGCAATTTTCCCTTAACTATTCGTTACTCAAGGGGTTCTATCCGTTCAAAAACTGGACAGTACCCCTCCAGTGTTACTTTAAAACCATAGAGAGCTGAGGCTGGATTCCAGCAGCGCTGCCCTCTTTGGTACAAACAATTACCACAACACTCGATATTAATTGGTATCTTGGCTCTGCCCCCTTGTTTGAGTAGTTCTCGTTGTGACAATCCCCGCAAGACCAGTTCTTCTCCTTGCCAGCGGGCTTCTACTAAACCAGTATCAGCGAAATTTTGCCAACGAGGATCCGTTGCGATCGCCCTTGAAAGAGTTATATAGACAAGTGTATCTAATTCATTCAACTCTCCTTCATAGTTCGTTTCCGTTGGTAGAGCAGGTCTGATAAAGGTATCACCGATGGGAAGTTCTACGAGTGTTCCTGCTGCTGGCGTATGGAGATGATATCGATTTTGTAATTCTTCCAAACCAGCAAGATCAGCTAGGTAGGTAGGAGAGCCGTGAACAAAAATCACATGTTGAGGTCGAAGATTATGAATCAACTGGGTGGTTCCCAGACAATCTCCATGTTGAGCCAGCAGATAAGTTTCAACCTTAAGAGATCCGTAGTCATCCATTGGTACCAAAGATTTAAGATGTTCCGGTTGCAGGACAACCCAAGAACGGTTCTCTTGCTGCCAGTACTCCCTCCAATCCATGTTTAAGTCAGTGAGGATAATACAGGGAGATTTACCGATAGCATCTCGGTGCTGGGGATCTAACCGCCGCACCCGAGGACGTACCCGCTCATCCCAAAACAAGGCTTGATGTCGGGCAAAATTTTGTACTGAGGTGGGAAAGTGAGACAGTAGTTCTAAGTAAGCATTACAACCAGCAGCCACCGTTCCATTGACCCAAATATCTAGGTCGCGCCCTGTAAAGTGGTGATGAGAGCGCAGGAGCATGAGGATTTCTTGACCTAGACCTAAGGTAGGCACTGGTAACAGAACTGAGTTATTGGTAGCAATTGCCTGCTCAATACGCTCTACTAGTTGATTTTCTTGTTGCCGCCGATGGGGATGTCGAGCAGTGCCATAACTACCTTCTACAATTACCACATCCGGCTGTGTACCCCTGAGTGATTCAAGGGATAATCCCTCCACCAGCCGTGAGTTCGACAGGAAAAAGTCACCGGTGTAAAGCAGTCGGTAAGTTCGATGGCGAGTGGTGTAAGTGAGTAAAAATGCTGCTGCTCCTGGCAAGTGTCCAGCTGGGAACAATTGAGCAGTGAGTCCCTCACAGAATTCTACAGGGGTAGCCCACGGGAGAGCTTGACAAAATGGGAGAATATCCTCAGGAGGCAGTTCCGGCCAGTTGAGTAGTAATAGTTGAGTCGTTACCTCACTAGCGTAGATTGGTAATTGTGGAAAAGTTTGGTGAAGAGCCAGCAATCCCTGACTATGGTCTGAGTGAGCGTGGCTACACAGGACTAAATCTGCTGGTGGTATCCCATCGGTCTGTAGGGGGGAAATGTCTTCTAATCCACAATCCAGCAGAATGCGGTGTGGCCCCATCTGCACCAACAAACAAACCCCTTCTGCACCATGACCAACACCGTAAGGAAAGCAGGTTAATCGGTCATCCTGATCAGAGGATGCTACTGGGCGTTGATTGCTCATGAGCTTCAACTTAAATTTTAGCTAATCCGGCTCCGTTAACCCACGTCTTACTAATCAGGGAAGGGTGAATGATTAAGCCTTGGAAGAGGCAGACAGAATCGGCGATCGCCAACGGAAAATAAGGTGGAACTATTTTTACTAAGGCTGCATCTTCCTTGAACGGAAAATTCAACAGATTCTTCCCCAGTCAAAACAAACGTGGTAGATTTGTCACTCCATACCAATTTAGAGGGGTTTGTATGCTCGATATACCCTATAGGTCACTCTGGAGTCCACAAGAACCCCACACCCTACCCCTTAGGGTGGGTGTGGGGAGTTCTCACCTAGTTTCCCTCCTTTCGAGGTCAGAGTCAAGAGGGTATAAAGACTGGCAACAACATCACCACAGTAGGGAGTTAACTAGGGAGGGACTGGTGAAGTCCCTCTAACCTCTAAGTGACGATTTCAATTTTTTGACACTACCCATGCCTACCTAGAAGGAAGGGGCTTGGGAAAACCCTCGTGAGCCCCCTTACACTCCCCACACTTCGGTCAGCTTCTAGCCTTTAGCCTCTGCTGTAATAGCAGAGGCGTGGGTTTTTCCAAGACTAAACCATGAATGCTTTTTGAAAGCTCAGCAGCTGACAGCTAAAGTAAATACTGGAAGCTTAGTGTGCAGAGCCGTTGCCGTGATAATCGTCTGAATCATAAAATCCATTCTTAGTCCCAAAAAACAGGCACAAAGCAGTAAATGCAATTGTTAGTACCACTAAAACCAGTTTTACTTCCATTTTCTTAATAACTCCTCATGGCTGTGAGAAAAAAGCGTCACGTTCATTGTAACTCCCTGTTTCGTCCAGAACCTGCCTCAATCCCCTGCCTAAGCTGTCACCCACTTAATTTTTGGGTTGAGGCTGATGGGGAGATGGGGAAATGGAGGTGGGGATAGGGTTTCACGGTTTGTTTCATAAGATGAACAGATTCAATGTAGATCTGTCCGTGTTAGCTTCAAAGTCATAGCTACTGTAATATTTTTCTATTTCTCTATGATTATATATTCTTAATTTTTTAATTAGAGCGAGTATGGTATTATTTATATCAGTGTGTTTGTTGGGGTTTAAACGCCAAAGTGATAGTGAGCTTATAAAAAATGGCAACTACAAAGTACCAGCTTAGGGAGTACAGCTTAGGGAGTACCAGCTTAGTGCGAACGCTATCGGTAGTAACTTAGGTAAATTACGCACTATTTTAGAAGCTGCTAATCGGGAACGTAAACCAAACTTAAGGTTTTACCCTGCCAGACCGTTCTAGTTACCCTAAAACTGCGGAATTTTAAACCACCACAACCAAATAATCTAAATGATTGCTATAGCCGGTTGAAGTTTTAGATGAAAGAAATCTATAAAATTAAGCGTCGCCAATTCATTAAACTTAGCTCCGTGACTCTTGGTAGTAGTGTTTTGGCAGCTTGTAATAATCAAAGCTCTACACCATTAACGACAGAAAAAAAAGGTAAATTAGATAAAATAAAATTTGCTCTGGGCTGGAAAGCTGAAGCAGAGTACGGTGGTTTTTATCAGGCTGTCGCTACTGGAATTTATCAAAACTATGACCTAGATGTTACCATACAACCAACAGGTCCTCAGAGCAATACCACCCAATTATTAATGGGAGGAGTAGTTGATTTAACTATGGGACAGGCTGTTGATGCTATTAAAGCAGTGCAACAAGGTATTCCCAAAATTACTTTAGCAAGTATCTTCCAAAAAGAAATACGAATTCTCTTGGCTCATCCAGGGGTAGGCAATGACTCTCTGGGACAATTAAAAGGTAAACCGATTTTTATTTCTCCTGGAGCCATCACCACCTATTGGCCCCTACTCAAGGCAAAATACGGTTTTACAGATGACCAGAAACGCCCCTACAACTTTAATGTTAGCCCTTTTTTAGTAGATAAAAATTCAGCTCAACAGGGAATTTTGACTTCTGAACCTTACCTTATAGAAAAGCAAGGAGGCTTTAAGCCCAATATATTATCCTTAGCAGATGCTGGTTATAATCCCTATGCTTTCACCATCGAAACCACCAAGAAACTCGTTGAAACTAACCCCGACCTGGTTCAGCGATTTGTTGATGCGTCAATCAAAGGATGGTATAGCTATCTAGAGAATCCCGAACCAGGCAATCAGCTGATAAAAAAAGATAATCCAGAGATGAACGATGACCTGATCGCCTATGGTCTGGATAAGCTTAAAGAGTATGGTATTATCATTTCTGGCGATGCTGAAAAACTTGGCATTGGGGCAATGACCGATGAACGCTGGGAAAGTTTGTTCAATGAGTTAGTTACCGTTGGGGTACTTGATGCCAAGACTGATTACAAACAAGCCTACACCTTAGCATTTGTCAATAAAGGAGTAAATTTTTATACATAAAGTTAGTTAACATTTTAGTTTATTAGTTACTTTTTAGTTACTTTAATTAAGTACCGAAATAACAGCTTATTAAAAAAAAAGTAAAATGCCGAATATATTATTTATAGACATGTTAACATCAAATTTATTAGATATTGTTATTAGACATTAATTTCTATCTAGTGATTGATAATAATTTAAACTATTAACGGATTGCTAATCACTGATTAGAGCTCTTGCAAAAGTAGTTTTATGATACTGTTTTTATAAATTTTTTTCCGCTGCTACCTGTTACCGACTTCTGCAAGAAGTCTATTGCTACTAACTGACAATAGATGAACCAAAAACCAGCTATTTCTCTTACCCATGTCAACAAAACTTTTGACAATGGTACTGTAGCGCTAAAAGACCTAAATCTCAACATCAATAAGTCTGAATTCATCAGTCTGGTAGGACCATCGGGATGTGGCAAGAGTACCCTGCTACGCATCATTGCTGGACTAAGCACTATGAGTTCGGGAAACATAGAATGGAGCGATCGCGGCCACCAAAACGAGATAGCTTTTGTCTTCCAAGAAGCAGCACTAATGCCTTGGGCAACGGTAATGGTAAATGTTCGTTTGCCTCTTAAATTAGCAAGGGTATCTAAAAAAGTGGCTGATAATGCTATTAAAGAAGCGCTCCAATTAGTTGGACTAGAAAGTTTTGCCCGATCCTATCCCCGTCAACTCTCCGGTGGCATGAAAATGCGAGTCTCTATTGCCAGAGCTCTTGTTACTTCTCCCAAGGTATTGCTGATGGATGAGCCCTTTGGAGCCTTGGATGATATCACTCGTACTAAGCTTAACCTGGAGTTACTTGATTTGTGGAGTAAGAAACACTGGACTGTCGTTTTTGTGACTCACAATATTTATGAAGCCGTATATCTATCCAATCGCGTGGTAGTAATGGCAGCTCGTCCAGGTCGAGTAGTGGCGGATATAACTATTGATGAACCATTACCACGTAAGGAACAGTTTCGTACATCATTAGTTTATACAAAATATTGTCGCAAGGTGGCTGAGCAGTTGTCAAAAGGGATGAATTATGAATAGAAATATTATGAATAGAAATATTACAGCTATATTAAACGCGATCTAAAAATTTTATGGAAAAAACCAAAGCCTTCGTTCTGGCAAAGCTAAAATTGAAACGTTTGCTATCTATCGATATTATAGCCCCTTTGGCAGTGGGAATCCTGGTGTTGATGGTGTGGGATATCTCTGTTCGAGTGACTAGTACGCCCTCCTATATATTACCAGGTCCTTTGCTGATTATCAAGGTATTAATTAGGGACTGGAACAGTTTATTTCAGCCATTGCTGATCACCATAAAAATCACTGTAGCTGCTTTTATAACAGCAGCAATTTCAGGATTGCTAATTGCCATGTTAATGGCTCAGAGTAAGTGGATTGAAAAAAGCTTATATCCCTATGCAGTAGTTTTGCAAACAATGCCTATTGCTGCGATCGCGCCTTTAATTATTATTTGGCTGAGGAACAATACCTTCGCTGCTTTGGTACTTTGTGCTTGGATTGTAGCATTCTTCCCGATTATTTCTAATACGACGTTTGGTTTAAATAGCATCGATTCCAACTTAAGTGACCTGTTCCGGCTTTACAAAGCATCTCGCTGGCAGACAATGCTGTATCTGCGATTACCAAGTGCTTTACCCTATTTTTTAGCTGCATTACGTATTAGTGGTGGATTAGCCTTAATCGGAGCAATAGTAGCTGAGTTTGTTGCCGGTACAGGCGGTGCTAATTCAGGAATTGCTTATCAAATGCTAATTGCTGGCTACAATCTCGAAATTCCCCGGATGTTTGCTGCTTTGTTTATGATTAGTAGTCTAGGTATCTTGATTTTTGTACTCTTGACCACCTTATCCAACTTGGTTCTGGGGCAATGGCATGAAAGTTCTCTCACCAGAGATAATTGATTTGATAATTAATAGTAAAGCAGCTCTTAAGATTAATTTTTTATATGATTCGATTTCGATATAAGCGAAAGTCTCAATCAAGATCAGGAAAAAAATCTAGATGTACCTCACGCTAACTAGGAAATCCGATATCCGTTTTCATTTCCTATAGCTGAAGTTACCTTTTGGTGATTGATTTTATTGTTACTTGTAATAAATAACTATATATAGTTATTGATGTATTGTAATTGCTTAACTCCTGTGATTAACTGCCGATTGTTAATTTCCGGAGCCACTTCAGCAATAGTCGGGACCTGGTTAGCGATCGCTTTAGCATCTCCCCAAACTAACGTCTTAGTTGACACTCCCTGCTCGCGCATAGACGGGGAGTGTCAACTAAGACATTAGTTTGTTGGTAAAGGGGTTGCTATGGGACGTCGCTCAATGACCTGGTCGATTAAACCATAGTCCTTAGCCTCAGTCGCTGACATAAAGAAATCCCGCTCGGTATCCTCCTGAATCTTTTCCAGTGGCTGACCGGTATGTTCTGCTAAATAATTGTTTAGCTGCTGCTTGTGGTACAGGATTTCTTTTGCTTGGATTTCTATATCGCTTGCCTGTCCCTGTGCTCCTCCCAGTGGCTGATGAATCATAATCCGGGAGTGGGGCAAGCTCATGCGTTTACCCTTAGCACCAGCACTGAGTAAGAAAGCCCCCATACTAGCTGCTAGTCCAACACAGATAGTGCAGACGTCCGGAGCAACTTGATTCATCGTATCGAAAATGCCCATGCCCGCAGTCACTGAACCGCCGGGAGAGTTGATGTACAGGTAAATATCTTTTTCCTGGTCATCGGCTTCTAGAAAGAGTAATTGGGCAACCACTAAGTTAGCTAAGTCAGAATCAACCTGTTGTCCGAGGAATACAATGCGCTCTCGCAACAAACGAGAGTAAATATCAAAGGCACGTTCGCCACGACCGGATTGCTCGATAACTGTAGGAATCATAAAAAATAAGCGTGAAATTTGCAAACCCCGTGTATGGGCGACTGGGGAGGAAAAACAAAGGAAAAGGGCGGTTAAAACCGTCTTAGATCAATGTGGGGAGAACAGATGCAGTTCATACCCGTTCCTGTTAACAGCCTCAAGCCCCTATCGAAGCATAACCTCATGTTTGCCTCGCGGCTTGTTATCGGTTGGTCAGCTATGTTGCATGACTAGGCTAGGGAGTCCTGTCTAGACAAGAGTGGGGTGCTGACTTAAGGTGGCTGGTAGATTGGTTTTCCTTTACATTGTAGCGACTAGCAAACTCTTGCTTTGGTTCTAATCTCGGCTACCCCTAATCTATTAAATTACACAGAATGACTTAGGAGCAACCCTTTGCACTGTGCCAGTCACTGAGGCGGAACATATAACTTGGCACTTATATGGTTGCTTAAATAAACTGGTAGAGTTAATTACCTTCACGGGTGTATCAATTTTTATAAAGTTCGTATCTCAGTCAAGTAGCATCGCTTTCGATTGTTTCACCAAGACTATATATTAGGAATGAGGAGTGTGGCTCGTGTTTAAGAAAGTTTTTCAGGCATTTACCATTACAATATTGCTCAACTTACTAGTCTATATTAGTCCACCAGATCCTCAACAGTCTGATGCTGTACCGCCGTCACGGTCAACCCCAAAAGTGTTCTTAAGTTTACGGTAGCACCACCAGACATGATTGATTAGTCGTTAGTCATTAAACCTTCGATGTCTTAATTGGTTCCATCTATGGATGGAACTAACAGACTTGTAGACTAATGACTCAATCATCCAAGGGCAATCGGAGTGATGGAATAAGTTAAGGGCTAGGAACACCCAAGATAACTAAGGAATTGTGAATCCCATTTAACTAACTCAATAGCAATGGCGGTTAGTCACCAATTTATCCTATCATTCCAGATGTCCAATTCCACACCCACCCATTGCCGAGCCATGAAATTTAGTCTTTTAATAGAACACCTGGGTAGTACAGCGTCTTTGTGCCATAGCCTGAATAGCGATACAGAGCTTAACCCTGAAATTACCGGAGTTGCTCCCATCGATCAAGCCACCCCAGGCACTCTCAGTTATATTGAAGGACCCAAGTTTGCCCACATGGTAGAAAAAACCCAGGCGAGTGCATTAATTTTGTCCCTGGATGAAGCATTACAGGCAAAAGCGACAGAAAGAGGTATTGCTTGGGTAGGGACATCTGAACCGAGATTACTATTTGCTCATGCGATCGCATGTTTCTATCAACCCTTTCAACCAGCACCAGTCATCCATCCCACTGCAGTGATTGACCCAGATGCTCAGTTAGGAACAGATGTCTATATTGGACCTTTCGTCATAATTTCAGCAGGGGTAAAGATTGGCAATCAGGTCTGTATTCATCCTAATGTAGTACTATATCCTGAAGTAGAAATAGGCGATCGCACTGTTCTACATGCCAACTGCACTATTCATGAACGGAGCCGCATTGGTAACGATTGTGTGATTCATAGTGGTGCAGTCATTGGTGCTGAAGGGTTTGGCTTTGTGCCAACCCCCCAAGGGTGGTATAAAATGCAACAATCTGGCTACACGGTCTTAGAAGATGGGGTCGAAGTTGGCTGTAACAGCACCATTGACCGTCCAGCGGTTGGGGAAACCCGGATTGGACGTAACACTAAATTAGATAATTTGGTACATATTGGTCATGGCTCCGAGGTGGGACAAAACTGTGCCTTGGCAGCCCAAGTTGGATTATCTGGAGGAGTCAAAGTAGGTAATCAAGTGTTGCTGGCGGGTCAGGTAGGAATTGCGAATCAAGTGAAAGTTGGGGATGGAGCAATTGTGACCGCTAAATCGGGAATCCACAAAGATGTAGAACCCGGAAGTATAGTTTCTGGCTATCCTGCTATTTCCAACAAACTCTGGCTAAAAATATCTGCCATCTACAATCGGCTTCCAGAAATGTATAAAATCTTGAAACAACTTGAACGAAACTTTAAAGATAAAAAATAAATATAAAAAGTTAAACAACTGGGCTCTCCTAGACTGATTATAGTAAATTAGTAGTTTAAATGAGCTTAAACCCTTAAAGAGCAAGGGATTCAATAAACTAAAAATACATTGTCTTGATGCAGTCGCTCATGGTTTGTTCGCGTTCGCCTTTGGCGTGGCCTACGGCCAAGCGTCGCCTTTGGCGATAGTTACCGTAAGACAGGCTCGCCTTAATCAATAAGTTTTAACCATGCATCTGCATAGCCTACCAACCATAAAGGCTCCCCTGTCTAAGGTTTCGTCTCCGGGGAAAACCACGGCAGTCGCTCATGGGGGGAACCCCCTTTGGCGGCGCTGCCTCCCCTGTTCCGAAGCTGCATCGCTTTTATTAAAATTGCATTTTTAAATTACTCAAGAGCTTACTAAGCAAGGACTATGGCGATTATTTTGTACTAATTTATCCTAGCCACTCTAGGAGAGCCAACAACTGAACAATTTTTGCTGTTTCTTTTGCTATGATTTTGGAACATTAAGGAATTAAGCTGACTTGAACAGATTTCTTGACAAAATCTTCATATTGGAAGCTTAGTGAGAAATAAAAACTCTAATTTTAATAATTTTTTAAGGTTATAGTTAATCGTTTCTTCTCGGAAACTTAATAAATAAATCTCAAAGTATAAATAGTTTGTAAAGATTACCTAGATACATTGACTTTTAATAAAAAAAACCTGTAAAAATTTACACAATACGTTCATTAGTCGTAAGCATTCAGCTATCAGCCGTCAGTCGTCAGCTAATCAACGGGAGGTAGTAAACAAGCTGAGGGTGCTGATATGGCTGCTTGAAAATCCCTGCTTGTTTTACTCATCCAACCCCCTGCAGTTAAACCGCCTGCTAGCACCTCAAGTAGCGATGCAGCTTCGGAACAGGGGAGGCAGCGCCGCCAAAGGGGGTTCCCCCCACTCGCGCTTTGCCGTGGTTTCCCCCACTCGCGCTTTGCATCAAGACAGCACCTCAAGTAGCGCATTAGCTGATAGCTGACAGCTGAATACTTACCATTAGTCATTAGACGATCATCAAACTGATCAGATTAATCAGGGTGTTAATACGGTTGGTGCTCATATCAAAAGTTAAGATTGCCTCTGATTTTTCTGGAATCATCGTCGTCGTTTCAACCTTTAGCGTTCTAGAAAAATTAATTTTATGTCCACGTCTCAAATTCCAAAACAGTCCACCTTAAGAAAAGAAATCAACTATCTGGTTGACTCGTCTAGTTTTTCTAGTGGTGAGGAACCAGTTAAATTAGTTAATGGTGGCTTTGAAGAAGGACTCAAAGGCTGGCAAAAGCTAGGACCAGGCGGGATCAAAAGAGCTAGTTTTGGCATTACTCCAACCGAGGGAGAAAAGCAGCTTTTACTAAGAACTAGCAATACCGAAGTCACCAGAACAGGTCAGCCAAAAGCCCCATCAGCCTCTAAACTGGAGGAGTTTTTATACCTGTCCACAGGAACTCTTGATTGTATTGCCCAGAAAATTTTAGACACCGTTGGCATATGTGGTACTTCTAGCAAGGTAGTCAGAGGTGCTGCTATCCAACAAATGATTACCCCTTGTGTTGGTGATACCTTAACCTTTGATTGGAATTTTCTCACCAATGAAGACGTGGGAGATGAGGCTATTGTTGCCGACTTCGCTTTCTTCTGCCTTAGTTCTCCCAAGTCCCAAATTGTCTATGAACTAGCTAACCCAATCCTAGGGGTCTTTAGTCAAGCACCGAAAAACTTTTACAACCAAACCGGATTTCAAGGATTTACTCATACCTTCACTACTGCTGGAACTTACAGCCTAGGCTTTGGTGTTGTGAATGAATTGAGTCATCAAACTCAGTCTGGGCTCATCATTGACAATGTTAAGCTAACCAGCGCTACTGTTGATGATCCGGCTTCAGTACTCAGCCTACTTTCAGTAGCCTCCTTCAAGGATGCTTAAATAGGACTTAGGCACTCAAGCTATATGTAGAGCTATATCTAGAAATGAGTTGATTTGGTTAAACTCTATCTATAGAGATTAGAGCAGATATATTAGACCAGAGATTAGACCTCCTCAGGGCATAAATCTTGTTAAAGCTTAATCCTTAGTGGGAAATCAACTCAGAAAGAAGTAGACATTAACTCATCCAGGCGAGCCAGTACTTCGGTGCTATGAATTGCTGGTATCACACCAAGGAATATTTCCCGTAGAATGCCTTCTGGATCAATGATATAGGTATGGCGTAGGGACATAATACCTAGCCAAGAACCATAAGCCTTGCTGACAGAGCCATCGGTGTCAGCTAAAAGTGGGAACTGTAAACCTTCTGATTCACAAAACTCCGCGTGAGAATCGACATGATCCACGCTCACCCCTAGGATCTGCGCATTTATCTCCATATATTTGGCCAAATCTTGCTGAAATCGCTGAGCTTCCAAGGTGCAACCACTAGTAAAGTCTTTGGGGTAGAAATAGAGTACGACCCACTTACCGTGATAATCGGAGAGGGACACCGAACCCTTACCAGTATTGGTCGGTAGGGTGAACTCGGGTGCGGGTTCATTAATAGGAGGTTGTTTGCCACCGAGAGCATGGGCAGGGTTGGCAAAATTTATCCAAGCCAGTAAAACGATCAAGCTAGCCAACAGACTGCTGATAAATGCGCGACGAGAGATCATGATGAAAACAGCAAATTATACTTCACATAAGTTTACATCATTGATCAACTAAGACTTTATACACAATTCATCCCGCTTGCCTATGCAGATAATTGACATTTAGCCAATAATTTGTTACATTTATTAATATAAACGGGCTACACAGAGTAAATTAGCGGAGCAAAGAACCATGTCCAATCAAGAGTCTAACGAAGCCAAGTTCGGTTTCACCCCTAAAGCAGAAAACTTAAATGGTCGTCTAGCTATGATCGGCTTCATCGCTGCTTTAGTCACAGAATATATTACTGGTCAAGGTGTACTACACTTCTTGGGATTAATGTAGTTCCCAATAGTTAGTTAAATTTGTCAATCTCAATAAATAGCTGGAGTTCTAGTGTTGAACTCCAGCTTTCTTATGTGTTTTTAGCTGATTCCATAGTTTGTTCTACGGAATGTCAGCTAAAATATGAAAACGGTGCGACCCCGTAATTTAATTCGCCATAGGAAAGCGCACCGGAACTAATTTCTGGGTAGGAATTGGGGTAAGGAATGTGATATAATGTCTGTTTGAATACTTATCATGTTTGGTTGATAGCCAATGGAAAATTGAAAATTAACAATTGTTAGGAGTCAATTGACAATTAACATCCATGGTACCAACCGTATTATATGTGATTAACCAGACTTCATACTGACTCCCTATTCCCCACGAAGTAAATTGAACGATAACAGAAAACCCTGATTGCTATCAAGCAGCAGGGTTTTCTATCGGATATATTCCTTGAGAATGCTATTGCGATTTGGATGGCGTAGTTTGCGAAGGGCTTTGGCTTCAATTTGTCGAATCCGTTCCCGCGTGACGTTGAAGATTTGGCCGATTTCTTCCAAAGTCTTCATCCGTCCATCATCTAATCCATAGCGTAGACGCAGTACGTCACGTTCCCGGGGACTAAGGGTATCAAGGACACTTTCTAGGTCTTCCCGGAGTAGATTTTTGGAAACCTGATCTTCTGGGGTTTCACCATCGGCTTCAATAAAGTCTCCCAAGCGGGAGTCTTCTTCTTTACCAATAGGCGTTTCTAAGGAGATGGGAAGTTGAGCTGATTTGGCAATGAATCGCAACTTCTCGATGGTCATTTCCATCCGATCTGCAATTTCCTCTTCTGTGGGCTTGCGACCCATTTCTTGAGAAAGAAGTTTAGTGGTTTTCTTGATCCGCGAGATGGTTTCATAAAGGTGAACGGGTAAGCGGATAGTCCGGGACTGGTCAGCAATAGCACGAGTAATAGCTTGACGAATCCACCAGGTAGCATAGGTAGAAAACTTGTAGCCTTTTTCGTGGTCAAATTTTTCCGCAGCCCGGATTAAACCTAGAGAACCTTCTTGAATCAAGTCTTGGAATGAGAGTCCTCGATTCATGTATTTCTTGGCGATGGAAACCACCAAACGGAGGTTAGACTGCACCATTTTTTCCTTAGCCCGCCGACCGACGTGTAAGCGGTAACGGAAAGCTGGCAGCTCCATATCGACCTCTGTTGCCCATTCCCGATCTCCAGGTTCCCGCTCTAACTGCTCAGACAAGCGCTCCCGCACTCGTTCTAATTCCAACAAATCAGCAATTTTACGGGCTAATTCAATTTCTTCATCAGCTCTGAGTAGACGAATCCTGCCAATTTCCTGCAAATAGAGGCGAATTGAATCTTCTGTATAGTGCTTCTTTTTGCTTTGGGTTCGGCGACGGTTAGATCGCCCCTTACCAGGCTTACTATTTTCCTCGTCAGGTTGAGCGTCCACCAAATCATCTCGGTTCACGTCATCCTCAATCAAGACTTCTAAATCGCTCTGAGGTTGAGCGATTGTTGCGAGTAATTCATTTGCCTGGGTCATGTTTTTTCCTCATGCTCCTTCAGTTTCAGACCAGTAGATGATGTCCGTTGATCTACTTAAGATGGCTTAGTCAGTGAGAACCTTGTTTGTTGCACCCTATGGTGGGTCGAATCGCTTCAGCCGTAGGAATTAGATCGACTCTATTTCCTTGGACTTAACTTGCAGTGAATCTACTATCCATTTAAGTGTTAATACTGAATTTTGGGAAGACTTTTTGATTGTAGCCTTATTTACAAAATTTTGCTCTAGTGTTTATCTGAAAAATTTAGCTTATTTATCTGGTCAAAAGCTTTGAGAAAGTGTAGCAATAAGTACCCACTTTCCTTTATGCCTAGAATATAGTCACTAGTTTAGTACTAATGTTCTATAAAACCCGACAGTTGAACTTCACTAGGTTAATTAACTTGTCCTGTATGATAACCATTGACAAGCTATGGGTCTAGGTAATGATTATTTAGTATTACTTTTGTAATACATTTTCCTAGCCAATGTAGTAACACGCTAAGTGAAAGTACTGCCAAGTAAGTTGATTTAACCAGCTCCTAATTCGGTATTCCTGCGTAAGGGAATGGTGAATCAGGGCATCGGAAATAATCTAGAGAAAGACGATGGGAACATTGCGTAGGGGAAGCAAGTCTCCTCGTCCGATGGAGCTTTCGGTTGATCATTATTTTAATTTCTAATTTTAATTTTTACAGTTTGCTCATTTTTTTGAAAATTTATCAGATTAGCTGAGCACTACATATAGCGTTAAAATGGATAGTATACTCTATATGAAGTATATAGAGTAGGTAATTGGATTAAGTAGTTCACTACAGGAGTAATGAGATGGAAAACCGGAAGCGTCTAGCAAAGCAGTTTTTCTAGGAGTTTACGGTGCGGTGAGTCAGAAAAGCCTAACTCAATTAACAAAACTACTAATTTTCCTGCCATAGCTGGTCAATGCTAACAAATTTGTAACCTTGGTTCAATAGCTGAGGAATTAACTCAGCCGTAGTTTCAACCACATCTTGTCCTCCATAATAACCATCATGTAGGACGATCAGGGAACCGTTTTGAACCTGCTTTAGGACTCTCTCCACGATTATACTGACACCAGGACGTTTCCAGTCTTCTGGAACAACACTCCACATTACTGATCTATAGTTCCACTGGTGCAGTATATTCAAGGTTCGGGGTGTAAATAATCCGTTAGGGGGACGAACGTCTTTTACCTTGTCTGGGTGAATCTGACAAGCTTGAGCGATCGCGTCTTGGGTAAGGAGCAAACTCTGCTGAAGGGCATCCCGTTTTAAAAAGGGAAAAGACTGATGGTAATATCCATGAAGTCCTAACCAGTGACCTTGTTGGTAAACCTCTCTAGCGACACTGGGGGCTTGGTGTACGCAAACGCCCAACCAGAAAAAACTGGCTCTGACTTGGTAGCGGTCTAAGACTTGCAGTAACTTGGGAGTGTACTGTGGATGGGGTCCATCATCGAAGGTGAGTGCGATCGCAGGTGAATTCGTTGCTCCTGACCACAGGCAATTGGGAAAGGCAGGTTTGAGAATTTGGTACAGAATAGGGTATAGGGGAGCAAATTGCATTTAGTCGTAAGTTTGGATGGGGTGGAGTGAATTTGACTAGTTTCCATGTCCTACTTGATCGCATTTTGCGGCGTCGCCAGATTATTTTGATGTTGATCGGCTTTTGTGTAGCAGTAGCGCTTAGCAGTTGTAACACTGTGATTATTACTGAGTATGAAGCTACAGCACTAACCACCTTAACCTGGCGAGTTGAGTATTCTCTTAATTCAACAACTGATAGAGATCCCGATGTTGAGGAGTTTGCTTCCAAGTCCGTAGTCAACCGCAATGGTGAGAAACCAGAAGGTGCTGTAACAGGACCTGATGACAAGGGGTTATGGTGGCCAGTTGTCCCACCAAAACCAACCATTGATGAGGTAGAACAGCGTCAGCCACTTCATCATAAGCCTAGCAAGCCAGAGCTGTTGCGTACAGTTAAATACGATATCACCTATAAAGAGGGGGCACAGACAGTGACACTACCTACTAATTATGACGTTTACCGGCAAGTTGCTAGAGCCTATCCTTACCGGAAACCTCTAAGGCTTACCCTGGGAATCAATGATGCTTCGGTGGAAAAAGCTGATACTAAATGAGCTAAAGCTCTCCCTTGCGGCTGCCCGATGGTGGGGTGTATGGGATAAATGATTAGTTCAATTCACCCCATCACTCGTGATTCCCAAAAATTTTGGGTTTAAAGCCCCGTCCTTCGCTGGATAGAAACCTTATATAGTGGAGCCTTAATCAATAAGTTTTAACCAAAGGTGCGCTTTCCGCATCTAATTATTAAATTCGCCACGGGTCGCACCTCTTTTATGCATAGCCTGCCGACTCTAAAGGCTCCACTATCTTACGGTAACTATCGCCAAAGGCGACGCTTGGCCGTAGGCCACGCCAAAGGCGAACGCGAACAACGGGGTTTTGTTATCTTTCGTATTGACGGTAGATAATATAATGGCTATTATAGAAGGCAAGGAGGAAAAGCAAATGTTTAATCTCACCTACGAGTTCAAGCTCAAACCTACCAAACAACAATCAAAAATCTTTGATGAGTGGCTTGAGATAACTCGCTTGGTATACAACTACGCTTTAGCGGAAAGGAAGGATTGGTACAAATCTCGTAGTTGTCAGATTAATTCTTGCCGCCTCCGTAGTTGCTACATCATTCCCGCTGACACACCGCGTCCTACCTATGCAAGTCAGTGTAAATCTTTGACGGCTGCCAAAAAACAGAACCTTGAACTCAAAAAGATCCAATCTCAAGTGTTGCAGCAAACTTTAAAAAGAGTTGAAACAGCTTTCACCAACATGTGGGAGCGTAACGCTGGATTCCCCCGATTCAAGAAAAAAGGCAGAATGAGGTCTTTTGTTTTTCCTCAAATGAAAGGGAAAAGATTAGAACATGGGTTAGTGAAATTGCCTGTAATTGGTTGGGTAAAATTCCGTCAGTCACGAGAAATTCCTAATGATGCTCAAATCAAGCAAGCTCGTATAGTTAAACGGGTTTCCGGTTGGTACGTCATGCTAACCATTCAATGGAATGTTGATTTACCTCAACCAATACCCCATGGTGAAGCAGTAGGAATTGATGTAGGATTAACTAGTTTTGTTGCTACTTCTAGCGGTCTTTTAATCAAGCGTCCGAGGTTCCTGGGTGATGCCGAACGCAAGCTGAAATTGCTGCAAAAGCGTGTTTCCAGGAAACCTATAGGCTCGAAGAATTGGAGGCGCGCACAAAAAAAGGTAGCAAAACTACACGAGTATGTAGCCAATTGCCGTAAAGATTGGCACAGGAAGCTTTGCCATCATCTGTGCGATCATGCAGGGATGATATTTGTAGAAGATTTGAATCTGGTGGGGCTATCCCGTGGAATATTAGGGAAACACTGCTTAGATGCTGGGTTTGGCCAATTTTTCAAGATATTGGCACAAACTTGTTTTAAGCGTGGGGTGTATTTCCAGAAAGTAGATGCACGTAAAACCAGCCAGATTTGTCCTAATTGTTTGACAGAAACGGGAAAGAAAGAGCTTTCACAACGTACTCACATTTGCTCTGCCTGTGGCTATACAACGAATAGAGATATAGCAGCAGCTCAGGTAGTGGCAATTAGAGGATTAACAGCCGTAGGGCATACGGTGAAGATGCTTGCTGAGGGTAAATTCGTTGGAATCCCATTGAAGCAAGAATCCTCTCGCCTTTAGGCAGAGGAGTGTCAATTTACTCTGACATTAATAACACTGGCGTTGAAGTTATAATCTCTACCTTCTAACTCTACTGGGGTACCAATTTTAATCTTGCTATTGCCTAGGACTACTCCATCTTTGGTGATTGTTGCTTTACCACCTAAGGTGAGTAACATATTAATTCCATAAAAGCTAGGTCTGGGATCTGGTAGTTCTTTGATAGAGCCATCTGGTTGTGGCACCAGGACACTTCTACGCAGAATTTTGACGGATTTGACGTCAACCTGACCATAGGGTTGCTTACGAATCACAATATTAGTCTTCTTGGTCTCCTCCAACTGATTGACCAACACATCTGGTTCAAGCAAGCTTAACCCCCGGACAATAACATCTACTTCTACTGGTTTGGTGCTATTGAGTTGGGCAACGGAACCAGACTCACCAGGAAAGAAGAAGATTCCTACAACTACCAACAAAATCACCAAGGCAGCACCGAAGTCGATAATGCTCACCTTGCCAAACAAACGTCCTTTAGAATCTACAATAGCCATAAACTTGCTTAGGTTTGAGTTCTCCCCGCTTTGAAAAGACGGGGATTCTAAGTTGATGTCGTTACGCGGATTAAAACCGCGCTTGGCGCGCTTTCCAATGGCGAATCTGATTCGCCTTGGGTCGCGCCTCTCCACGACGCTTACGATACCGACTAGGAGAACCTACCTGTATCGTTGCGGCACACTCAAAGATGCCCTACCTCCCTGGCCGTAGGCCACGCTACGCGAACGGATTAACAAAAAAGTTAACCTGTGGATTTACTTTTGATTTAAAAAAACTTTCGGAGTGGTTGTACCAAACAAATTAGGGCAATAAGTCACTACTTTTTGCTGCGTTACTTACCTGTTCCTTGAGGAGTAGGATTAACCCCGTCTCTTACTGGTCGGAATCTCACCGAAAAGCGCAAAAAATCAACGTAACCAACCTTGTTCTTACTCGTCCTTCTATTCTAACACGGTAGCCGGGATAAATCCCGGGGCGCTGGCCTTTGGCCACGCGGGGCGCGTTCGCTGGCCACCCAATAAATTAGGTGGCTAACTCTCGTTTATTATCTTCTCTGTTTTTGTGAAAATTGTATAGTGTAAAGATAACTCCTTAAGGTTCCCTGGCTCTAGGTTGAATGGCTAAGGGGTTTATAACCTAGTTATGAAGGGCTCCTATTAAAGGATATCGGCTGTTAACTGCTTTTGATCTACCTAATACCTATAATTAGAGTTATCCATAACTGGTGAGTGAGAATAACAAACACCAGGTTCGTCTGTGGAACATATTACCCTATTTGGGGTTCAACCATAACGAGGAATGCTACTGGTCAGTAATTATGGCAGACAACTCCTAGTAGAGAGTTGACTTATGATGTTAAAGACAAGGCTCCTCTACAGCAAGCCATGGCTGCAAACCCTTTTTCCAGTGGAAAAAGGGATAATAGCTAAAATAATCTCTTTTCGATTTAATAATTCATAATTTTGCTATGTTCAGCAATATATTATCGATTTACTCCCGTTATCGACGTCATTTGTTATATCCGTTAATCAGCATGCTTCTATCCCTGAGTCTGGTGGTGGGAACAGCCCAGATCGCCCAAGGGGTTCCTTGGTTAGAGCTGCTATTGCGTGGTATTCAGATTATCCAGTTATCTAATATGTCTGATCAACAGGAAGTCCAAATTGGTCAGCAAATTAATCAGCAACTTGTTGGAAAGCAATTTAAGCTCTATCGCAATCGGGAAATTAATCGCTATGTTGATCAAATTGGTCAGCGACTAGCTAAAAGGAGCGAACGTCCAAACATTAACTATACATTCCAGGTGGTCGATGATGGTAATATTAATGCCTTCGCTACCATGGGAGGATTTGTTTATATTAACACGGGTTTAATCGCAGCAGCAGACAATGAAGCTCAACTGGCAAGTGTAATGGCTCATGAGATTGGTCATATCGTAGGTCGTCATAGTATCCAGCAAATTAAGCAAGCCGCGATCGCTAGAGGTTTAGCAGAAGCGGCTGGAGTTGATAGCAACACGATGGTTAATCTGGGCGTGGAATTAGCACTACGTCGTCCCAACAGTCGTCAGCATGAATTTCAAGCGGATGAACTAGGTATCAAGAACTTAAAACAAGCAGGCTATGCTCCGATAGGATCAGTAGACTTTATGAAAAAACTACTCAAGCAAAGAGGCTTTATTCCAGGGTTTTTGAGTACTCATCCGTCAACAGCAGACCGAATTGATTCCTTGGAGCAGTCTATCGATTCAAATCGTGCCTATGTTGGTGATGGATTAAACAATCGGGCTTACAAAAACAAAACTCGTGCAGTCCGCAACCAGAAAAAAGCTGCCCTCAAAAGGACAACAGGTCGTAGAGGGCGAGTGCTCAGATCAGCACAGCTAGCTCAAGAGCCGCAAGCTTGCCCAATAGTTTTTTTGTTAACCTCTAGAACCGTCAGGAGGTAATCAACACTTGACGTCGGCATATTTTACTAGGTTCTATCTTGGTCACGGCTTCTTCCAAGGGGAATTGGCGAACATAACCCCGAAAGACGTTAACTTGATAAACAAGATTATTGGTAATGTCTAGACCTGTCATCCAACCACTTTTGGGATGATAAGCACCAGTGTCTATATCTAGCCAACCACAACCTTGGGCTATTGTACCGGGAGCCACTCCTGGTAAGGTGAAAGTCATGGTGTGACCGGTGATGATCAGCTTGTCGAGAAAGTAAGGTTCACGCATACTGTGAAATTCATCCCGAATCCAACAAAATTGCTCAACGGTTTGCTCCTCAATGGTCATGCGAGGATTAACCCCGGCATGAACTAGCCAGGTATCTCCTAAATCAATGTAGGTTGGCAGTGTTTTGATCCAATCTAGGTGATCTTGGCAGACTTTTCCACCATAGCTGTTGATAGTAGTTTCACCACCACTATAGAGCCAGGCTTGTCGTGTTGAGTTAGGTACTGAATTGTTACCGATAATTTCTAGTAACATCAGCTCATGATTACCTAATAAACAGGGGTGAGCATTTTGCTTGACAAATTCCACAACCTGAGCACTCATCGGTCCTCGATCAATCAAGTCTCCGAGAAAATAAACGGTGTCGTCACTAGTGGGTGCGATCGCATCCAATAAGGTCATAAGAGGATTATAGTGACCATGAACGTCACCGATAACAATACGACGGTGGGTCATTACTTTACTTATCCAAATCTAATTTCGTTAAATATCAGGTAGATCCCTTCATATAAAATTTAAGGTTAATGGCTTTAGGCATCAGATTTCTAGGTTAAATGGCTAAGCGGGTTCTGACCAGCGTATGAAGCAGCCCTCCTCAAGCACAGAGGCTATCAACTGCTTTTGTTGTAGCTAATACCTAATACCATTAGCCTCATACCTATTTGTAGATATATGCACCGATTCTGTGAGAGTGGTCTTCCTTTTAAGATATTTCCTATTCCTGAATAGAGTCGTTAAGTGTAATAGTTTTGAGGAATAGGCTCAAGTAGCTAGTTTAACTTGTCTTATAAGTATTTATGTGTAGTGTCTATGTAAATTTATCATGAACTACCCGGATTTGCTACGGTTAAGTCGGGGTTTACGACCCAACTTGTTGCTACAAAAGCGGGTATTGAACCCAGTTTTTGACGGGATTACACCTGCGCCTTAACAAGACGAGGATTGACACGATTCAGTTAAAATTAATAGCATCGCCTACCGATCCCAAAGCCTGTTTGCAATGAACAAGCCAACTACTTTGATTTGTTTGATTTGAACAAAAACCGTGTCTTCTTCTGCTCTGCCTTTGATTAATACCCTGAAACACCCTACTAGCCAGGCTTGGATCGAGCAAGCCCTTGCAAACCTTGATGTTATTTTACTCGACCATTCCCATTGTGAACGTAAAGCGGCTGGAGTAGCACTGAATTTAATGTTTCGCTACCCATCCTACAGTAAACTGGTGCGTCAACTGACGGTCATTGCCCGTGAGGAACTAGAACACTTCGAGCAAGTTAACCAGTGGCTAGAAAGACGTAGCATTCCCTTAGGTCCCCTTTCTTCACCACCCTATGGAGCTGGATTGAAAGCTCAGATTCGCCGAAACGAACCAGAACGGTTGTTGGATTCTTTACTAGTTGCTGGACTGATCGAGGCTCGTTCTCACGAACGTTTGGGATTACTAGCAACTCACTGTTGTGATCCATCTTTAGCAAAATTTTATCATAGCTTGATGGCATCTGAGGCTCGTCACTATGGTGTTTACTGGGTACTGGCTGATACCTATTTTGAGCGAGTACTAGTAGATCAGCGGTTGGATGAGTTAGCAGTTAAAGAAAGTGAGTTGCTGGTTAGCCTTTACCCAGAACCAAGAATTCACAGTTAGCAGCCAGTCTCCTCAAAGAAATAGTCAAATTATACCAGAGCAGCGGCTATCAAGCAGACACTGGTGTGGCAACCAATAGATGCGTTCGCGTAGCGGCGACCTAGGAGCATCGCGTAATGGTTAAGTGATTGGTTTGCGCTTGATCAAAAATGCTCTCAACCGAGCTGCCTGAGCGCCCTGATAGTCTTCTTGAAAACTATCACCAATATGAAAAGCCTCCTGAGCAGTACAGTGATGTTTTTGTAAAGCAGCAGCAAAAATCTGTGGATCAGGCTTGGCAAAGCCAGTTTGGGTAGAAATTGTGATGGAGGAGAAAAATTCTTCTAATTTTAGGGCTTTTAAGACAAGATGGAGACGGGAATCAAAATTTGAGACGACACCCAACTCAATACCAATATGCTGCCATGCTTTCAGCGCTGGGATAACATCGGGATAAATGAACCAAGGTTGAGCAGTGGCAAAGTGGCCATACAGTTCGTCAAAAAAATCAATGAAATCGGTGAACTGGTCAAGTACACCAACTTGTTCAAAGGTGCGGGAGGCAATCACCCACCACCATTCAAATTCTCGCTGGGGAATTTCTTCAGGATCTGTTTCTGGAAAAACCGCTGGTTCTGCTGAGGCGAAGGCTTTGACAAAGGCTTTGTCCAAAGCTGAAGCAGGTACTGTAACCCCAAATTGATTAGCGATCGCACTATAAACTTCCCCTACACTCCCTTGAACACCAAATAGGGTACCGACAGCATCTAGAAAAATTACTCGCGGTTTTTCCATGGTTAATGGTTAATTGTTAATGGTTAATTGTTCATTTAATTTCAATTTTCCATTTTCCTGTATCTATAGCAATCCTAAATCATTTGTAAAATGATAAAAATCTGGAATCGTTGCTGGTAAAGGGTTATAGCAATTGCTTTGGCCAATATATTTCACGAATCATTTAGGACTGCTATATGCCTTTATGTTCCAGACAGAATATCAGTTAATGGTCGAGTAATCCAGTTCATGCCCACTTTCAGTTGGTGCTCTATAGTTGGCATCCGATAAAGATAGGCAAGTCGGCGTACTATGTGGGCTAAAGGACCATCCAGCTTCAGACCTAAACCACTCAGAGTTGCATTGTCTTTCCCCAAAGTCATCATCTCTCCCAACTGCTGGTAACGGAAGGGCAGCAGGGGACGCCCAGTTAAAGAAGCCCAGACATTCCAACCCACATAATCGGCTTGCTGAAAAGCGGATTGAGCTGTATTGGGAACTGGTTGATTATCAGCATCTCGGCAATCGGCTAGATCACCTAGGGCAAAAATTTCGGGATGGTCAACCGCTTGTAACCTGTGGGTGGTAGTCAGCTGACCACGGTGGTTTTGTTTGAGCGGAAGCGATCGCACAACTGGTGTCACTCTTGTTCCTACTGTCCACAGCACCAAATCTACGGGAATAGTATCCACCTGTCCTTTATACAACAGAGAAATGGTGTCAGGTCCAATGGACTCAACACTGGTTTCCAAATCAATCCAGACTTTCTGTTCATTCAAAGCTTTGCGTGCTGCTTCTCGGTTAAAGTCCGTTGATGTTCTTAAAATCACATCACCGAGTTCAATCAACCGCAACCTTCCGCGCTCTCCCAACCGTTCGGCTAGATGGCAAGCTAGTTCCACACCAGAGTAACCTGCACCAACTATAGCGATCCGGATTTTATCTGTATCGGATTCTTCCAAAATCCGTAAGCGTTCTTCCAGGTGATAGGCATCAGTAATAGTTCGGAACGGGATAGCATACTCAGCCACCCCAGGCAACTGCTCTAGAGGGGTTTCTCCACCTAGGGCTAACACCAGGCGATCATACTGAAATTCCGATCCAGTCTCTAACTGTACCTGCTGCTGTTCTACATCAATGCCTGCTACCGCTGCCTGAGTAAACCGTACACCTGTGTTTGCTAACAGTTCTTCATAGGGTGGAGCAATTTCCCAGGTTTGTAGTTCGCTGGTGATCAGTTCATACAACAGCGGTGAGAATAAGAACCGATCATTTTGATCAACCAAGACAATTTCTGGTTGTTGGGGCTTTTCCCAAGGCAGCTGGCTTAAGCGTAGGGCTGTATAGAGACCCCCAAAGCCTCCACCGAGAATGCAGATTCGGGCTGGTTGTTTAGTCATGGTTGATTGAATCGGGGATGTCCTATTAGGGGAACTTCTTTTAGCTTGATCCGCGCTTATGCCCCATATCCGTACCAAAGGTGGGCGTGGGATGAATGGCGGAGGCGGAACTTTGTTTTTTTATTTTCATCTATAATGAAGATAGCAGGGAAAACAAATTAAGAGCTAACCGCCACCTGCGTGCCTAAAAAATAGAACGAGTTGTATTGTTCCGGTGGGTCGGGGCATCCCGTGTCGTTAATAAAGCTTGCCGAACGCGCCCCGCGTGGCCTACGGCCTTGTATCCTAACCGTTGGGTGGAGTTGGCAAGAAGCCTACACTGAACTCTAAGACTCAGTGTAGGAGTATGTCACGATAGCAAGGCTATTACAACAGGATAGCTGGGTTTAACCGATACTTTTTAGCTACCAAAACCTACCAAAGGCAAATTCTGGCTCGCCAATGCCAGATGCAATAGCATCCAGGGGGTATCTCCGCGCTTCTCTGACGGAATATCCCGCGAGCGCCATAAAAATGTCAAAAAAGTCTAACACCGGGATAGAGAGCGCAACTACTAAACCCTTGGTTTTCGGCTTTAATTTAAGTTACATAATAATCCCTGTCGGTGTTACCGTAATTTAAGTTTAACAAATAATCAGAGTTTTTGGTAGACTCTGCGACATTTTCTCTAGCTGTTTACTAACCTTCAACTTACTAACCTTAAACCTTCAACTTACTAACCTTGGCCAAAAGGCCACGCGATCGCTGAAAGCGGGACGCGCGTCCATCGCGTTCAACTTTCAACCTCATAATCTTCAACTTACTAACCTTCAACTTACTAACCTTCAACCTGATAACTTTCAACCTGATAACCCCAAAAAAAAATAGCCGCAGAAATCATTTCCACGGCTAGGAATTTTTACTTATGTCTCAACGTTGTAAACCCATCCAGATGTGATCCGATGTGATTAGACCGTAAGCTATCAGCTATCAGCTATCAGCTATCAGCTATCAGCTATCAGCTATCAGTTTATGCGCTACACGAACAGTTTTCAGCTATTAGCTATAAGCCAAAGGCCAAACGCTGACCACTGACCACTGACCGCTGACCACTGACCGCTGACCGCTGACATCAGACCTGATGCTTTGGCCAGGGGGCAAAGCCCCCTGAAATTTAAGCCCTTAATCCAGAATTAAATACTTCGTCATTACCGTGATGAATTCGCCAGGAATGTCAGTCGGCTGAAGGGGGCTCCACTCGTCAATTTGGGCGTAACCCCGTGCATAAAGGGTATGCATGGTGTTGGTTATTGCCCGGCGGGAGCCTTTCAAAATGTGCTTAATGGGGTATTTTTTTGGGGAAGGTTCCTGAGGAGTATTACTAGGAGTAATCTCATCAGGATTGTTTTCTGGGTTAGGGCGGAAGTTGTCAGACATAGTAAAAAAAACGTTTTAAGGATTACAAATATAATCATAACGATTATAAGTTAACTTGTCAAGGGTTTTTAGATTTTTTTTTGAGAAGGGTAATTGAAAGAAAATGTACGGATTAAGGAATGCGATCGCGTTTTTTTAAAGGCAACAGGCAACAGGGAACAGGGAACAGGGAAAATCGTAAATATTAGTTAGCGTTCCC